>JBAWGM010000406.1:0-2201 GCA_049592895.1 Thiobacillaceae bacterium
CCTCCAGCTTTGGCCTCTGATGTGGGCTAACAGAGGAATTTAGGTTGAAACATGGTGGCGCGGATGCGCCTAGCAATATGCAGACCGTGGAAGAAGCCAAGGCAAAGGACAAATGGGAATGAAAAACCCGGCGCTGATTCCAGCGGAGGCGCCGGAAGAAATGCGTTGCTTGGCGGTCGGTTTGCGTCAGAAAGCCCCGGCCAGAGGATTGGCATGATCGGCAACTAGTCGGCCTTATGGAAAGCTTTACAGTGCGACACGAAGCTGTGTCGAGAAGTTGTCTCCACGGAAACGGAGGAGACCATCTGTGTCACCAGATGAAGCTATGGGTCTGAATCAAGAGCGACCCGGACAATGTAACGAAACGCCAATAGTATGGCGTGGGGTGTCAAGCGCGAGCGAGAGGCCCTCCTGGCAGCCACAAGCCGGGTGAGTGCTAGCTAATCGGTATGGTGAAAGTATTTGAATCTGCAATAAAGACCGTAATTTCGCAACAAGCGAAAGTGGCTGTAGTAGTGCGCTTGAACCAAAAAGGTAACGGATGCGGGCGGCGTCTCTTGTGAATAGATGTCGCGTGACCCACATGCATCTCGGTCGAAAGCAGGCACCTAACCCGGTGATACTTCTCGGTACGGAACGTGGAAACCTCGTATCGCTCCCCCTCGGGGGACAGCACGCTGCAAGGCGTCGCCTATGGCGGTGCGAGCTTGGGATGTTGGAAAAAGCGAATGCTGCGCTGTAATGGCGTGGATATGGGTTTAAACGTTACCCGGCACGAAAGTGAGCCCACGTCCGACTGGTCTTACATCGCAAGAGAGTGTGCAGAACCGGACTCATGAGGGAAAGCAAATGACGACAACGGCAAAACCGTTGATTGGTGCAACCTCAACGCCTCCAAGCTGGGACGCCATCGGTTGGCGAACCGTGCAAAAGGCTGTTCTGCGGCTGCAGACGCGTATTGCGAAGGCAACTCGGGAGAGGCGCTGGGGCAAGGTGAAAGCCTTGCAATGGCTGCTCACCCACTCGTCCTCGGCCAAGCTGTTGGCCGTGCGGCGAGTAGTTCGGAACTCTGGCCGGAACACGGCCGGGGTCGATGGTGTGCGCTGGAGAACTTCAGGTCAGAAACTCTGGGCCGCACGGTCACTACAGCGGCGGGGCTACCGCCCGCAGCCGCTGCGGCGTATCTATATTCCCAAGAAGAACGGCAAACTTCGCCCGTTGGGTATCCCCACCATGGCTGATCGGGCGCACCAGGCGTTACATCTGTTCGCCCTTGAACCCGTGGCGGAAACCCTTGCGGACCCGAATGCGTATGGGTTCCGGCCCAAACGTTCCACTGCCGACGCCATTGGGCAATGCTTCATCGTGCTCGCAAAACGGCACTCGCCCACATGGATCCTCGAAGGAGATATTAAGGCCTGTTTTGACCGGATCAGTCATTCATGGCTGGTCGACCATGTTCCCATGGATAAGGCTGTCCTGGGCAAATGGCTGGCGGCAGGTTACATGGAAGAAGGCATCGTCTATCCCACTGAGGCAGGTACGCCTCAAGGCGGAATCGCATCCCCCGTTTTGGCGAACATGGCGCTGGATGGCTTGGAGGAGGTTGCTCGACGGGCCGCCCCACGAAACCAGAAGGTCAATGTCGTCAAATACGCCGATGACTTTATCATCACCGGCGCCTCCAAAGAAGTGCTGGAGGGATGCGTCAAGCCCGCGGTAATCGCCTTTCTCAAGGAACGTGGTCTGGAACTCTCGGAAGAGAAGACCCGTATCACGCAAATAGACGACGGCTTTGATTTCCTCGGATTCAACGTACGCAAGTACGGGGGTACGCTTCTCATCAAACCCGCCAAGGCAGCAATTCATCGCTTCCTGGATGACGTCCGAGAACTGATCAAGGCCAACACAAGTGCCAAGACGGAAGCGTTAATTCGGCAGCTCAACAGCAAAATTCGAGGTTGGGCCAACTATTACCGCCATGTCGTGGCCAAGAAGACCTTTGCCTATGTCGACGACCAGGTGTTTCGGGCACTGATGACATGGATCGATAGGAGGCACCCCAACAAGTCGGCCAGATGGAAGCGCCGTCGGTACTTTCGCTCTGAAGGCCTACGTAACTGGGTATTCTCCACGAAGATTCGTGATGGGCTGGGCCAGATCACTTGCCTCGATCTCTTTCACGCGAGCAATGTTCCGAT
>JBAWGM010000407.1:0-4371 GCA_049592895.1 Thiobacillaceae bacterium
CTGTATGCGTTGCACAAGGAGAAGCTGAAGGAAGCGATGGCAAAGCAGAGCCTCAGTTTCCAGCGGGCAACTTTCGGCACTTGGAAACTGGTCGTGGAATATCTCGGAAAACAGACTCGGTCGCTTCTACAAGAGGACGGGAAGAAACCGGAGGACGCGAAGAATGACAGAGCGATCTGTGCCTCGATTTTTGCAGACTCAACGCTCAAGCTACCAGGCTTGCTGTGCAGTAAAGACATCGCCGCGGTTCTCGTAGTGACAAACAAGATGCGTAACGATTGGAGCGGCCATGGTGGTGTCGTAGGGCAGGAGGAAGCGAAGCTTCGCAATGAGCAACTTCTTGGACAGGTGGAAAAACTGAGGCAAGCGATGTCCGACGTGTGGGATAGTTCGGTGATCGTAAACGCTCTGCATTGCAGGCCACGCAGGGGAGTTTTTGAGAATGAGATCGCGATGCTGAAGGGCAGTAACAGCGAGTTCCTCAAGGAATCGCGATCAATGTCTACCTGGCTGGATGTCGATAGTCTCTACATCATCAACGGGGACCAGAGCGGTGCATTGAAGCTGCTGCCGCTAGTCCAAGTGAGTTCGTCGCCGGGAACAGCGAAGAACGCATGCTACTTCTTCAATCGCACTGAGCGCGATGGGGCACGATTCGTGTCTTACCACTTTGCTAGCCAACCCGAACTGTCAGGTGAATTCCAAGAGGCAACCAACGCGATCAAGTTCCTTACAGAAGACTGATTCATGCCCAACCCCCGGAAAACACAGGACCGTCCAAGCCCGGACCCTCGAATACGCCGAAGCCATCGGCTGGAGGTTTGTATCCCCGGAGGAAGCCGAGCAGCGGCAGGCCAAGGGCGCCGTTGCTCGGGCAGTTCCGCCATCTGCACACCGACATCTACGGCAACCGGAGCGAGCTCACCAAGGAAGAAGTGTATATCGTAATGTATTGCGACTAAGTAAGAATACAATCATTATCTCGTTAATTATTGCGACTTGACTCAATTACGTTATTAAGCTATATATCGCAATAACTGACGATATATGGCAATTTAGCCGGGATATTCGCAATATATAACGACTATGAAAATCACTGGCCTACTCACGGATGAGGCCGTCCTGGACGAACTGGGCGCACGTATTGCCGGCCGTCGGGTTGAATTGCAACTGACCCAGGCGGCTGTGGCCGAACAGGCGGGTATCGCCAAGCGCACCCTCGAGCGCATGGAGGCAGGGCAGACGTCACAGTTGGCCACTCTGGTTCGTGTGCTGCGGGTGCTGGACGCCGCTTCAGGGCTGGACAGCCTGATACCCGAGTCCGGACCCAGACCGATGGATTTGTTGAAGCGAAAGGGCAAGGTCCGGCAACGGGCTTCGGGTCGACGTGCCGCAAAGGCGGCTGGCAAACCATGGCGCTGGGATGAGAAGCCATGAGCACGCTTGCCGAAGTCAGGCTGTGGGGCAAAACCATCGGCGCCGTCTCACTACCGGATGGGGAGGAAGTCGCCAGCTTTGAATACGATGCAGCATTCGCGCAAAGCGGCATTCAGGTCGCGCCGATTGTGATGCCACTTTCCCGGCGCGTGTACCGCTTCCCCGAGCTTGCTCGCCCGACTTTTCTTGGGCTGCCCGGCCTGCTGGCCGATTCGCTGCCCGACAGATTCGGCAATGCGCTGATTGATGCCTGGCTGGCATCGCAGGGGCGGCAACCGGGTTCCTTCAACGCGGTTGAGCGGCTTTGCTATACCGGTGAACGCGGCATGGGTGCGCTGGAATTTGCCCCCGCCATCGGCCCCAGGGCAAAGCAGACAACGCACATTGAAGTCAGCAGATTGGTTGAGCTTGCATCGAAGGTATTGACCCATCGGAATAACCTGCAGGCGTCGTTTGCGGCTGAAGGCAAAGAAGATGCGCTAAGGGATATTCTGCGCGTGGGCACCTCCGCCGGCGGCGCGAGGGCGAAGGCGGTCATCGCATGGAACCCGAAAACCAATGAAGTGCGCTCGGGCCAGGTCAAGGCCGGCAAGGGATTTGAATACTGGCTGCTGAAATTTGACGGCGTTAGTGGCAACAAGGACAAGGAACTGGAAGACCCGAAAGGCTACGGGGTGATCGAGTATGCGTATTACCTGATGGCGCTTGAATGTGGCATTGATATCAGTGAATGCCGGCTGTTTAAAGAGAATGGCCGGTCGCATTTCATGACGCGCCGCTTTGATCGTCTTGCTGCCGGCGAAAAACTTCACGTGCAGTCACTCTGCGCGCTGGCGCACTACGATTTCAACATGGCAGGCGCTTATAGCTACGAGCAGGCCTTGCTGGTGATGCGGCAACTGCAGTTGCCCATGCAGGCCATCGAACAACTGTTTCGGCGCATGGTATTCAACATCGTGGCCCGCAATCAGGATGACCACGTGAAGAATATTGCCTTCCTGATGAATCAATCCGGTGAGTGGTCGCTGTCGCCGGCCTTTGATATGACCTACAGCTTTAATCCTGCGGGTGCGTGGACGGCGAGCCATCAGATGACGATGAATGGAAAACGCGACGATTTCACGCTGGAGGACTTCAACGCCTGCGCAAAGACTGCTTCGATGAAACGGGGGCGCGCTGCGAAAATCGTTGCCGAGGTGCAGGCGACGGTATCGAAATGGAGGTCGTTTGCAGAAGCGGCCGGCGTGCCCGATGTCGTGCGCGAAAAAATTCAGCGCACGTTGAATCTGAAACCCTATTCATGAAGCCGGCCGAACACAAAACCGTCCAGGCCCGAATCCTCGGCTATGCCGAGGCCATCGGCTGGACATTTGTGCCTTGCGAGGAAGCCGAGCAGCGGCGCGGGTTTGATCCGGAAGTCCCGCCCGCTGAGCGCGCCAAAAACCGCTCGCTCTTCTTCGACGACCTGCTCGACGCCAAGGTGCGGGAGTTCAACCCGCGCTACGCCGAGGCCGAGGGCGCCCTGCTCGGCCAGTTCCGCCATCTGCACACCGACATCTACGGCAACCGGGGCAAGTTCTTCGACCACGAGGAAAAGCGCGAGCGCGATCTGACCCCGATCGATTTCGACACTCCGGAAAATAATGTTTATGAAGTCACCGAGGAGTGGGCCTTTCACAATGGCCACTACGGCACGCGGGAGGATGTCGTCTTTCTCATCAACGGCATCCCGGTGCTGGTGATCGAGTGCAAGAACGCCAACAAGGACGAGGCGATTGCCCTGGCGGTGGACCAGATCCGCCGTTACCACCGCGAGACGCCCGAGCTGTTCGTCCCGCAGCAGTTGTTCACCGCTACCGACGCCATCGGCTTTTCCTACGGGGTGAGCTGGAACATGGTGCGGCGGAACATTTTCAACTGGAAGAATGCGGAGGTCGGCAAGCTGGAGGCCAAGGTGAAGAGCTTCTGCGCCATCCCGCAGCTGCTCGCCTTCCTCAAGGACTACATCGTCTTTGCCGAGAAGGACGAGGAGCTGAACAAATACATCTTGCGCCAGCACCAGACCGGCGCGGTGGAGGCGACCGTCGGCCGTGCCCTCGATCCCGGGCGCACCCGCGGCCTCGTCTGGCACACCCAGGGCAGCGGCAAGACCTTCACCATGATCAAGGCGGCGGAGCGGCTCTTCCGCGCGCCCGAGGCGGACAAGCCGACCGTCCTGCTGATGATCGACCGCAACGAGCTGGAAGACCAGATGCTCAAGAACCTCGCCGCGCTCGGCCTCGGCAACCTGGAGCACGCCAGCAGCATCGCCCGGCTCAACCAACTGCTTAAGGACGACTACCGGGGCATCATCGTGACAATGATCCACAAGTTCCGCGACATGCGGGCGAATCTCAACACGCGCTCGAACATCTACGTCCTGATCGACGAAGCCCACCGCACCACCGGCGGCGACCTCGGCAACTTCCTCATGGCCGGCCTGCCCAACGCGACCTTCCTCGGCTTCACCGGCACGCCGGTGGACAAGACGGTGTATGGCAAGGGCACCTTCAAGACCTTCGGCTGCGAGGACGACCAGGGCTACCTGCACAAGTATTCCATCGCCGACAGCATCGAGGACGGCACCACGCTGCCGCTCTATTACCAGCTTGCCCCCAACGAAATGCTCGTCCCGCACGAGACGCTGGACAAGGAGTTCCTTTCCCTCGCCGAAGCCGAGGGCGTGGCCGACATCGAGGAGCTGAACAAGATCCTTGAGCGGGCGGTGAACCTGAAGAATTTCCTCAAGGGCAAGGAGCGGATTGAGAAGGTGGCGCAGTTCGTCGCGGAGCACTACCGCGAAAACGTCGAACCGCTGGGCTACAAGGCCTTTCTCGTCGGCGTGGACCGCGAAGCCTGCGCCCATTACAAGCATGCGCTCGACCAGTTCCTGCC
>JBAWGM010000408.1:0-1796 GCA_049592895.1 Thiobacillaceae bacterium
CATTCCACGTCTTATACAGGGAATGTTTGACTATGTCCAGCTTGATCGGTTAACCCGTTGGTTTCGAGAATGATTCTCGGGAGAACGAATTCACCCTGGCGACATAGCCGCTGCGCGGCCATGTCGCGAGCCTGCTAATATTACGTTGAACTAAACCGCTGACGCGGTGGTAGGGAAGGCTGCCACCGCGTTTGTTTTCTGGGGTCTGACGCCTGAGCATCGGCAAGCGCAAGCGATGTCTTGCGATGCCATCCTCGTCACCGGGAATGTTCCCGATCATGACGAGGAGAACGACATGTCTCAATTGCGCCAACGGATGGATGAGGCGATGGTGTTGCGCGGGTTTGCCGAGCGCACGCGCGAATCCTACCTGGCTTGTGTGGCAGCGCTGGCCAGGTATTACCGGCGCTCGCCCGACCAACTCGGTGCCGACGAGCTTCAAGCCTACCTGCTGTATCTCGTCACCGAGAAGAAACTGGCCTACGCCAGTGTCAACCAGGCGGCCTGCGCCTTTCGCTTTCTCTTCGATCGCGTCCTCAATCGCCCGCACGCGCGCCTCGACATTCCCATGGCTAAGGTGCCCAAGCGCCTGCCGCAAATTCTCTCGCGCGAGGAGGACGCGCGCCTGATTGGCGTCGCCGGAACGTTGCGCGGACGCACGCTACTCACTGTTACCTACGCCGCAGGCCTGCGTGTGTCCGAGGTCTGCGCCCTGCAAGTGGCGGACATCGAGAGTGCCCCAGACCGGATGTGCCTCAAAGTACGCCAGGGCAAAGGCAATCAGGATCGTTACACCCTGCTGTCGCCGCGCCTGCTCGATAGCTTGCGCGTCTGGTGGCAAGTGGGCCGACCCCGTACCTGGCTGTTCCCCAACCCAGCCGGTACGGCGCCGATCGATCCCAAGACGGTGCAACGCATTTATTGCGCCGCGCGGGACGCCGCCGGCATCCGCCCGGAGGGCGGCATCCACACCCTGAGGCACTGCTTCGCCACCCACTTGATCGAAGCCGGGGTGGATTTGCCCACTCTCCAGCGCCTCCTCGGTCACGGCCATATCTCGACCACAATGCGCTATCTTCACTTGGCGCATAGCCGCGTGACCGGCACCACGTCGCCGCTGGAACTGCTCGACCCGACACCCCGCTAAAGCGGTGGGCATGACCCCGGCAGCCCACCGCGTGGGCCTGGCCGACATCCTGCGTCTGATGGGGCCGGCCTATCTCGCGACGCATGACTTGTCTGCGGCCAAGACCAAGGTGTGGCACGCCATCGTCGCCTGCCGCACGGCCGCCTTGGGGGGCCATGTCGAGACGTGCGACTCGTGCGGCATCACCCGTCACGTCTATCACTCCTGCCGCAACCGTCATTGCCCCTTGTGTCAGACCCGCGCCAAGGAAGCCTGGCTCGCCGCCCGCCGCCGCGAATTGTTGCCGACGCCGTATTTCCACCTGGTGTTCACCCTGCCGCACGATCTGAATGGGCTCATTGGACAGTGCCCACGGGTACTCTACGAGATGCTGTTCGCTGCGGCGTCAGCCACCCTCACCGAGTTTGCCGCCCAGTCGCGCTGGTTGGGCGGAACCCCCGCCTTCACCCTGGTGCTGCATACCTGGAAGCAGGACTTGGGACGGCATGTGCATGTGCATGCGCTGGTGGCCGGCGGAGCGCTGACCGCCAGCGGAGAATGGGCGGCGGCGAAGCGCGGCTTCCTGTTTCCGGTCAAGGCGCTGTCCAAGGTGTTCCGGGGCAAGTTTGTCGCCGCGTTAAAGGGGGCGCATCAGGACGGGACACTACCG
>JBAWGM010000409.1:0-2772 GCA_049592895.1 Thiobacillaceae bacterium
CACTTTCGCCGCGTGAACGGTCACATGTGGCGGGGCATGGTAGCTACCCCTTGATCGTGTACCCCGCTTGCACCACCGATCCGAGATGCCGGGTCACACAGGCCTTAGTAAGGCTCGAGCCGTGTGATGGGAAACTATCACGCACGGTTCTTAGAGGGCTGGGGACGGGCAACCGTCCCTGGCTACTCGACTAAGGCCGACGACCTGTCGCGCTGGCAACCAAAAATGGCTGGCCGGTGTACAACCTACCAATAAGGACCTCACGCACGGTCGGTAGTTCGAAGGCCGCGTATCCGATTTGGGCAAGCGCAAATCGATCGGCAAGCGCCTCTCCCGCCTGATACCAGCCATAGCCGCACGCATGCAGATGAAGGATGATTGCGCATGAGCTACGCTCCCCCCATTCCGCCACCCAGCCCGCGATCCCTTTCCGCGTTTGCAGGTCTGTGGCCCTTCCTGCGGCCCTACCGGGCGCGCATCGCCTTAGCCTTTGTCCTGCTGTGCCTGGGTTCCACGACCATACTGCTGGTGCCGCTGGCGTTTCGCGACCTGATCGATTTCGGTTTCGGAAATCGAGCGCGGGCCGGAAGCGGCCTGCTCTCTGGCTTGAGTCTGAACGGGCATTTCATCGCCTTGTTCGGCATGGCGGCGTTCTGGGCGCTTGCCGTGTCGGCGCGTTACTACACGGTGTCGTGGGTGGGAGAACGGGCGACGGCCGACCTGAGAAGCGCCGTCTATGCCCGTGTCTTGTCCCAGTCGCCACAATATTTCGAGACCTTGCAGACGGGCGAAGTGCTGTCGCGGCTGACCGGCGACACGACCCTGATCCAGACCGTGGTCGGCAGCTCCGTTTCGATGGGCCTGCGCAGCCTTTTCCAGTTCATCGGCGGCATGATCATGCTGGCCGTCACCAGCCTCTATCTGTTCTCGCTCAATTTAGGCCTGATGGCATTGCTGACTCTGCCTATCCTCGCCATCGGCCGCAAGGTCAAGAAGCTGTCGCGCGAATCCCAGGACAGGATCGCCGACGCCTCGGCACTGGCAGGCGAAATCCTCAACGCCATGCCGACGGTGCAGGCCTACACGCAAGAGGCGCATGAAGCCAGGCGATTTGCCGAGCGCACCGAAACCAGTTTTGTCACTGCGATCAGGCGCACGCGCGTGCGCTCGGCACTGACCGCATTGATCATCACCGCGGTGATGGGTACCATCATCTTCGTTCTGTGGGTGGGGGCGCGCCAGGTCCACGATGGCACCATGACCGGGGGCCAGCTCGCATCCTTCGTCCTTTACGCGGCCTTGGTGGCGGGTGGCGTGGGCACCATGTCGGAAGTTTGGGGCGACGTGATGCGCGCCGCCGGGGCGACCGAACGGCTGCTGGACCTGCTGCACGCCGAATCGGCCATACGCGAGGCACCCAGCATGCAAGCGCCAGTGCATCCTGAAAAAGCAGCAATCCGTTTCGATCATGTGAACTTCTGCTATCCCGCGCGCCCGCAAACGCGCGTGCTGGACGACGTCTGCCTGGCCATCGCGCCAGGCGAAAGCGTCGCCCTGGTCGGCCCCTCCGGCGCCGGCAAGACCAGCCTGTTTCAGCTTCTGCTGCGCTATTACGACGTGTCCGACGGCACCGTCGAAATCAACGGGCAGGACATCCGCAAACTGAGCCTGCATGATCTTCGTCAAGGCATCGCCATCGTGCCGCAGGACCCGGTGATCTTTTCTGCCAACGCACTGGATAACATACGCTACGGCCGCCCGGCGGCAAGCGATGAAGAAGTCATACAGGCGTCCCAGGCCGCTCTGGCGGATGAGTTCATCGTGCGCTTGCCCGAAGGCTACCAGACCTTCCTCGGAGAACGTGGCACCCGGTTGTCCGGCGGCCAGCGCCAGCGCATTGCGATTGCTCGCGCCATCCTCAAAGGTGCTCCGTTGTTGCTGCTTGATGAAGCCACCAGCGCCCTGGATGCTGAATCTGAGATCCTGGTGCAGAAAGGCCTCAGCGCCGCCATGCAGGGGCGAACCACGCTGATCATCGCCCATCGGCTGGCGACGGTGCAAAAAGTCGACCGAGTCGTAGTATTAGACAGAGGGAGGATCGTGGAAACCGGCACCCCGGAGAGTCTGCGCAATCAAGGCGGGCTCTATGCGCGGCTAGCAGCATTGCAACTCAACTATTGACCGGTCGGGCCAGTTGGAATGTTAAGTGCGGTGAGCGACAAGCAGAAGTCGGCCATAGGTCGTCCCTTGTGAAGCAGCAATATCGCACTGACGAGCGTCCGCTCCGTATAGAGTTGAAGACATTTGCGAAAATTGGCGCGGCGGCTGGACCTCGGCCGAAGCGGTCTTTTACTCAGCAATGCAAGTATGTCCACTCACTGCTCCTGAGCGGTCGGATGTCTGATCAGATGGGGGGCAGCGACTTGTCCAGCAACTCCACCCAGTGTCGTACCGGAACCGCACTGCCCGATTGCAGATGGGTCAGGCAGCCGATGTTGGCCGTGACGATCATCTCGGGTTGACCGGCCAGCAGGTTCTCAAGCTTACGTGACTTCAATGCGCCGGCAATCTCGGGTTGCAGGATGGAGTAGGTGCCGGCCGAGCCGCAGCACAGGTTTTTTTCAGCGATCGGGGTGAACTCGAATCCGGCTTGCGTCAGCAGCGCTTCGACGTCACCGGCCAGTTTCTGCCCGTGTTGCAGGGTGCACGGCGGGTGATACGCGATGCGTGTTTGGGTGAGCGGTGTGCGGTGAGCCGTGAGTCGTGCAAGGG
>JBAWGM010000410.1:0-2170 GCA_049592895.1 Thiobacillaceae bacterium
CACCAAGGGATGTGGATATAAAGCGCGAGCGGCGGCGGGGCCTTTAGACCGGGTGCCCTGATTGAAGCCGGATTGATAACTGTTTGCACGATGGGCATTTGGAAGAAGGGCGAGAGTGCTGGAGGAAACCGTGGCAGCTTAATCCTCTTTCTTCGTGTCCTTGTCGTTCAACGGCCCTTGATGTTTTCGGCCAGCGCGAGCAAAGCCTTGCCCCGATGGCTGACCGCATTCTTTTCATTCGCCGTCAGCTCTGCGCCGGTACGTCCAAACTTGGGCAGATAAAAATGCGGATCGTAGCCAAACCCGCCCGCCCCCCTGGGGACATCGATGATTTCACCGTGCCAGCGTCCTTCGGCGATCAGCGGTTCCGGATCGTCAGCATGGCGCACCAGCACGATCACGCAATAGTAATGGGCCTTGCGGTTGCCCTGGCCGCGCAGAGCTGCCACCAGCTTTTCATTGTTGCGCTCATCCGACCTGGGCTCACCGGCATAGCGCGCAGAATAGACGCCTGGCGCGCCGTTCAGCGCTTCAACGCAAATCCCCGAGTCATCTGCCAGCGCCGCCAGCCCGGTGTGAAGGGCGGCATGGCGGGCCTTGGCCAGGCAGTTTTCGATAAAGGTGACGTGCGGCTCGGGGCATTCCGGCACGGCGAAATCGGACTGAGGGAGCACTTCAAAACCGAGCGGCGTCAGAATCTGGCCGATTTCCCTGAGCTTGCCCGGATTGCCCGAGGCAATGATGAGTTTCTGCATCAGGTATGTTCCAGCGCGAAGCGCTGCGCGTGGCTGATTTCGGCGATACCTGTTTCGGCCAGGTTGAGCAGAACTTCAAGCGTTGCGCGGCTGAACGGTTCGCCCTCGGCGGTGCCCTGCACTTCCACCATCCCGCCTCTGCCGGTCATGACCACATTCATGTCAGCATCGCAACCGGAATCCTCCACATAATCCAGATCCAGCACCGGCTCGCCTTCATACACTCCAACCGAAATCGCCGCGACGCTGTCCTTCAGCGGCGATTCTGCAATCGCCCCTTTTTTCTGCAGCCAGTTTACCGCATCGGCCACCGCCACATAAGCGCCGGTAATGGCAGCGGTGCGGGTTCCACCGTCGGCCTGAATGACATCGCAATCCACATGTATGGTGCGCTCGCCCAGCTTCTTCAGGTCCACCACCGCGCGCAGACTGCGGCCGATCAGACGCTGGATTTCCTGGGTGCGGCCGGACTGCTTGCCGCGCGCCGCTTCCCGGTCGGTGCGGGTGTTGGTGGAACGGGGCAGCATGCCGTATTCCGCCGTCACCCAGCCCTCCCCGCTGCCCTTTTTATGCGGCGGCACCTTTTCCAGCGCACTGGCAGTGCAGATGACCTGGGTGTCGCCAAATTCGATCAACACCGATCCTTCGGCATGCTTGGTGAAGTTGCGGGTGATGCGAATGTTGCGCATCGCGTTGGCGGCGCGGCCGCTGGGGCGTTGACTCACTGAGATTCTCCTGAAATTCATGAAGAGATTTTACACGGGCCGCATTTTCCGAAGTAAACGGGGTTGTTATCTCGGGCAAGCACGCAACTGGATTGTTGGCGTTAAAATTTGAGGAGAGGCGTCCTGAGTGGTAATTCCGGACAATCGTTTGAGATTAATTCAGCCACACTGACTGGCTGTACTCGACCCACTCCGGTCAGTCACGGCCGAATGCGCCACTGTCCGCATGCTTCATTAACGGACAGTGATGCTGCCAGAAAGGTCATTCACAATATGACGGCCAAACATCCACTATAAAGGACACGGCCGAAACATCCGCTAAAGGCTAACGCACCTTCGAAACGTTGATCAAGCGCCAGGAAGGCGGGAATGAAATCACCCCAAAAGCGTCCGCAGTGTGGGGTGAGATTGATCGTTTGAGGAAATGATTCCATGGGGCAGACAGTACATCAGGCATACGTTGCAGAATCCATTGGCCAGATTCTGTTTCGACTCACAACGAAAGCGCGGAAAGGAAACTTTCCGGAGGTCATTTACAGCGCACTCCCGCTTGTCTACGTTTGCGCCGGACTGCTTACGATGGCCGTGCTTCGGAACGGGATCGCTGCCTTAAGCGGCCTGACATGGATTTCAGCCGCTGGTATCGTCTGGACACTTCGCTATCAATACCGTAGCGCATTCAAAGATTCC
>JBAWGM010000411.1:0-1883 GCA_049592895.1 Thiobacillaceae bacterium
CCTGATGGATTCCGTGCTGCCCGGCGGCGGGCCGGCCCGCTACCTGGGGACCAGGGACGGCCGTTTCAACGTCGGTTTCATCACCCCCATTTCCCAACACTTCTGCGCCACCTGCAACCGGGTTCGCTTGGCGGTGGACGGCACCATGTACCTGTGCCTGGGACAGGAAGCCAAGTTCGAGTTCCGTCCCCTGCTGCGTGACGGCGCAAGCGATGCTGAACTGGAAACAGCGGTCAGGCAGGCCATCAGCCTCAAGCCTGAACGCCACGAGTTTCGCGAAAAGCCGGAGAAAATCATCCGCTTCATGTCGATGACCGGGGGCTAGCAAACCACTATCGCAGCGAATACGCAGAACCTGCGAGCCGGCTGCACTTGGATACCGAGGCCCGGCCCCGTCAAAATCTCCAGGTTGTGCTGATTCCCTAATTCACGCCACTGCTGTCCGGTTAAATGTTGAACAAAATCATTTGAGTAGCGTCGTCGGTTGGTTCGATTCGGGAGTCTTCCGTCTGCAAGGCGCATGAAAGCTGGGTTTTCTCGAAGACCGAGACCGACAATATCTGTAGGCAAGTGTAGAGCGAGGCATTGAGTTGAAGCTTCTTCTTGACGATGGCAATCAACACGTAAGTTGCAATGGCGCACCAGATTTGCGTCTTCACCGCATTCTCGCTTGTGCCCAGAAATTTCTTGACGCGCAAGTGCTGCTTGATCCATTTGAAGAACAGTTCGACCTGCCAGCGACTCTTGTAAAGCGCGCAGATCGTCAACGCTGGCAGAGCGGTGTTGTTGGTCAAGAAGACCAGCGTCTTGCCCGACTCGGGGTCCTTGAATCGAATGCGTCGCAGATGCTCGGGATACTTCTTGGCCGAGTAGTAGCCGTTGAGGATCACGCGTTGGTCGCAGATCACACCCGTGGTTCGGTCCACGGATGCCGAGTGCACCCTGCGTGCGTTCATCGGCGACTTGGCGCGCGTGACGAAGAAGGCACCGGCCTGATGCAGCGTGTACAGGCGCGAGAAGTCCAAGTAGCCGCGATCCATCACATAGAACGCGCCGGCTTCGAAGCTCAGCATGTCCAGCACATTCACGTCGTGCAGCTTGCCGTCGCTGATGTGGATGAAGGCTGGAATCGCGCCGCGCAGGTCCAGCAGTGTATGCAGCTTGATGGCGGCCTTGGTCGAACGAAACGGTGCCCAGTCGAACAAGCTCAGGCACAGATCGATGGTGCTGGAGTCCAGCGCGTACACGGTGTTGTCCAAGTCCACACCGAGCGATTCGCTTCCGTAGAGCTTGCGCGCGCGGTGGATCAGCAAGGTGGCCAGATCGAACCAGATGTGCCAGTCGCGCGATTCGTTGGCGTCGGCCAACGTGGCGCGCTTGACTGCGCTGCGAAAACCCATCGCGTAGAGCTTGGAGACATTGGCGGACAGACTGACTTCGATGTCCCGCAGACTCTCGCGCCAGGTGAGCTGCGCGAAGGCCATCGCACGGAACTGCTCGGCGCACGACAGCGTGCGCACGCCCGCGTTGCCGCGATAACGACACACGATGCGCGTGAAGCTCGTCCACGGCACGAACTCCATGACCTGGGCGAACAGAGTCTTGCCAACATACATAGGGATTCCCCGGAGAAGTCAACTCCGGGAAAGTACGCGTTTTTTGGCAAGAAAAGTTCAAGTCGGCACCAAACTAAATCAGCCTACAGGCCGCCCCAATGCTCGATCTCTGGCTCGGCACCAGTCATTTAGCCGGACAGCAGTGAAATTGCCCTTCCATTCCTTGTAGGAATAGCCGCTGGTGCCGACGTACAGGTTCATATGCCGCTCATGTGAGTGAAATGACCGCCCTGAGCGGGTAGTGGTCGGAGGCCCTCCGTGCCAGGG
>JBAWGM010000412.1:0-4723 GCA_049592895.1 Thiobacillaceae bacterium
GATGATGAGATCAAGAAGGCCTACCGCAAGCTTGCCATGAAATTTCATCCGGACCGCAACCCGGACGGCAAGGACTCGGAAGAAAAATTCAAGGAGGCCAAACAGGCCTACGAAATCCTCTCCGACCCAGACAAGCGCTCGGCCTATGACCAGTTCGGTCATGCCGGGGTTGATCCCAGTGCGGGCATGGGAGGCGGAGCGGGAGCGGCCGGTTTTGGCGGGTTTGCCGACGCGTTCTCGGACATTTTCGGTGACATTTTCGGCGGGGGCGCCGGCGGGCGCTCCCGCAGCAACGTCTATCGTGGCGCGGACTTGCGCTACAACCTTGAGATTGGACTCGAAGAAGCGGCGCGCGGGGTGGAAACCAAAATCCGCGTCCCGACGCTGGATGAATGCGATATCTGCCACGGTTCCGGCGCCAAGGCCGGCACCCAGCCCAGCACCTGTCCCACCTGCGGCGGTCACGGGCAGGTGCGCATGCAGCAAGGCTTTTTCTCCATCCAGCAGACCTGCCCGCATTGCCACGGCTCCGGCAAAATCATCAGCGAGCCCTGCGCAGCCTGCCAGGGCCAGGGCCGGGTCAAAAAACACAAGACCCTGTCGGTCAAGATTCCCGCAGGTATTGACGAGGGCGACCGCATCCGCCTGGCCGGCGAAGGCGAGGCTGGCGTCAACGGCGGCCCCGCCGGCGACTTGTACGTGCAGATTCACCTCAAGGCCCATGCCATCTTCCAGCGCGAGGGCGATGATCTGCATTGCGAGATGCCGGTCAGCTTTACTACCGCGGCCCTGGGCGGCGAACTGGAAATTCCCACCCTGGAGGGCCATGCCCGCGTCAAGATTCCCGCAGAAACCCAGACCGGCAAGGCGTTTCGCTTGAAGGCCAAAGGCATCAAGGGGGTGCGCAGCCATGCCACCGGCGATTTGATCTGCCATGTGGTCGTGGAAACGCCGGTCAACCTGTCGGAGAAGCAGCGCGAGTTGCTGAAGGAATTCGACCTTCTGGCGGCGGGCCGCAACAACAACCCGCGGGCTCAGTCGTTCATGGACAAGATCAAGGCATTCTTCGCGCAGTAGCGGCGCGGTGACTGCCTGGGTCAGCAGCTTGTCAACGCCTCGAACTCACGGCAGCCAGAATACCCTGCAACAATGCGACCGGCGGAGGTGGACAGCCCGGGATCTCCACGTCCACCGGGATGACGTTGGAAATCTTCCCGCATGACGCGTAGCTCTCGCCGAACAGTCCGCCCGTGCACCCGCAGTCGCCCACCGCCACCACCCACTTCGGCTCGGGAGTCGCGTCGTAGGTGCGCCTGAGCGCAGTTTCCAGGTTGCGCGAAACAGGCCCGGTGACCAATAGCAAATCCGCGTGCCTGGGGCTGGCGACGAACTTAACGCCCATGCCTTCAATGTTGTAGTACGGGCCGTTGATGGCATGGATTTCCAACTCGCAGCCGTTGCAGGAACCGGCATCGACATGGCGGATGGCGACCGCCTGGCCAAACACCTTGAGGATTTCCGCGTGCAGGTCCTGCTCGCGGGTGCGCAAAGCGAGGTCGGCTTGCGGTGCTGGCTCGGAGACGATGCCGACCCTGAGGATTTTTTGCAGGATGAGACGCGTAGCCATTTTTCAGTGAAGGGATATATCCTTCCCCCTTCCCCCTTCTCCCTTCACCGCGCTCATAAATCCTGCCCGCTGTAGGAGAGATTGAACGATTTGTTGATGAGCGGGAAGTCGGGCACGATGTTGCCCAGCACCCCCACCTCCAGCGCCGGCCAGTTCTGCCAGGAGGGATCGTGAGGATGCACCCGGTCCAGTAGTCCGTCGGCACCGATACGCACCGCAACCACCACTTCGCCGCGCCAGCCCTCCACCCATCCCAGCCCTTCGCATACCGACCGCGCCGGCATCAGCGCTGCGCGGACTTCCCCTGCCGGCAAATGCTTGAGGATTTCCCGGATCAGGCGCAGAGATTCGTGGATTTCCGCAAAGCGCACCTCAACGCGTGCCAACACGTCGCCGTGGCGATGCGTCGCCATGTTTACGTCCAGTTGATCGTAGGGCCTTTGCGGGAATTGGGCGCGCGCATCCCAAGCCTGGGCGCTGGCGCGCCCGGCCATGCCGGTGAGCCCAAGACGCGCTGCCACGTCCGGCTTGACGATTCCGGTGTTGGCGAAGCGATCCTGCAAGCCGGCGTGCTCGTCATAGATGGCTTTGAGTTCGCGCACTTCCCTTTCCAGCCCTGCGGCCCAGGCAAGCAGTTCGCCCGTTCCCGCCGCTGTCAGGTCCACGGCCATGCCGCCGGGAAGGATGCGGTCGAATAGATAACGGTGGCCGAACAGTTTGCCGGACAGACGCAGCAAATCCTCCTTGAGCCGCCAGAACTGCATGAAGCCGAAACTGAGAGCCGCATCGTTGGCCAGGTAGCCAAGGTCGCCCAGGTGATTGGCGATGCGTTCCAGTTCCAGGAACAGAGCCCTCAGCCACAGGGCGCGCTCAGGAACCTCGGCGCCCGTGGCCGCCTCCACCGCCATGCAATAGGCCCAGGCATAGGCGCCACTGGAATCCCCGGAAACGCGCCCAACAAGTTTGGCGCCGGCATTGATGTCCATGCCCTCGAAGCGCTTCTCGATGCCCTTGTGGGCATAGCCCATGCGTTCCTCCAGCTTGAGCACCTTGTCGCCAATGACGGAGAAGCGGAAATGCCCCGGTTCGATGGTCCCGGCGTGTATGGGGCCGACCGCAATTTCGTGCACGCCGTCGCCCTCCACCCGGATGAACGGATAAAGATCTGGAAGTAGGGGGAACGGGGAAGAGGGAAGGGCAGGAAGATCTTTGCGCAGCGGAAACTCATCCCCAGCCCACGCACCGTGGCGCAGCCACTTGCGCTGGTCCGACGCGTCGAAGGCAGCGATGCCCAGCAGGTCAAACGTCGCACGCTGCATTCGGTTGGCTTGGGGAAAGATGTGGGCGAGACTGGGATAACCCGGTTCTTGCGCTGGCAGGGCTGCGCTCGCCCAGACCAGGCCGGACCCGGAAAGAAAGCTTATGTGGATCCCATAGCCCGCTCCCAGATGACGGTCGTCGGAACCCCAAAGCGCAACCAGCTGCCCGCCCTCTTCCTGCACTGCCCGCCCCAGGGCGGGAAGTCGGGCGGCCTCCGGTTGGCCGCGCCAGATATGCACGCTGCCGGGTTGCAAAGTGAAATCCCAGTCTTGTTCACCAATTTTCATCTCAGCCTCCCAGAAGTTGTGCTGCCTGTTTGTACCAGGCAGCGAGATAAGGCGGAATGAACAACCCCAACATCAACACTAGGGCCAGATGGACGAACACCGGGGCCAACGCGGGCTGGTAGGGAAGTCTGGACAATTCGGTCTCGCCAAACACCATGGGTTGCACCTTGCCGAAAATGGAGGCGAAGGCCACGCCCAGCGCAGTGAGCAGGAAGGGCGTGGCCCAGGGGTGTTCGTGCATCGCGGTGGTGATGATGAGAAACTCGCTGGCGAAGACGCCGAACGGGGGCGTCCCCAGAATGGCCACCGTGCCCAGCATCAAGCCCCAGCCGATGGTGGGATTGGTCTTGATCAAACCTCGGATGCCGTCCATCAACTGGGTGCCGGCCTTCTGCGTGGCGTGGCCCACGGCGAAGAAGATTGCCGACTTGGTCAGCGAGTGAACGGTCATGTGCAACAGCCCGGCAAAGCTCGCCACTGCGCCGCCCATGCCGAAAGAAAAGGTGATGAGGCCCATGTGTTCGATGGACGAATACGCAAACATACGCTTCACATCGGTCTGGCGCTTGATAAGGAAGGCTGCGAGCACCACGCTAAGCAGACCGAAGCCCATCATCAGGTCGCCGGCCATGTTGTTACGCAGCGCGCCATCCACCAGCACCTTCGAGCGCATCACGGCGTAGAGCGCGACGTTGAGCAGCAGGCCGGAAAGCACCGCGGACACCGGTGTCGGGCCTTCGGCATGCGCGTCCGGCAGCCAGTTGTGCAGCGGCGCCAAGCCGACCTTGGTGCCGTACCCTACCAAGAGGAAAACGAAGGCCAGTTGCAGGACGGTAGGCTCGAGCTGTGTCTTCACGGCGTTCAGATGCGTCCACAGCAAGGCGCTACCGCCTGAGCCCAGCACCTTCTCCGCCGCGAAGTAGAGCAATATGGTGCCAAACAGCGCCTGGGCGATCCCCACGCCGCACAGGATGAAGTATTTCCACGCAGCTTCGAGCGAGGCCGGCGTGCGATACAGGGAGACCAACAAAACCGTGGCGAGCGTCGCCGCTTCCATCGACACCCACAGGATGCCCATGTTGTTGGTGGTGAGCGCCAGCAACATGGCGCCGATGAAGATCTGGTAGCTGCTGTGATACAGGCGCAGGCGCTTGTCGTTAAGCCGGCCATGCTCCTTTTCGATACGCATGTAAGGGCGGGAAAACAAAGCCGTGGTAAAGGCCACAAAGGCGGTCAGAGTAACCAGGAAGACATTGAAGGAATCGATGAAAAACCAGCCGTTGCCCACGGTCATCGGCCCCTCCTCGATGATGCGCCGGGTCAGCGCCACCGCGGCCAGGAACGTCAGCAGACTGAACATGGCATTGATCTCGGGCGCGTTTCTCCGGCTACCCCAGAGCGCCAGGAAGATTCCAGCCGTCAGCGGAATGCCGAGTACCCAATAAATTTCCACGTTTAGCCTTTACCGCAAAGCGACTACGTCCCCCTC
>JBAWGM010000413.1:0-1513 GCA_049592895.1 Thiobacillaceae bacterium
CCCTTCCGGGGCCGGAGTTGATTGGGTGGCTCGCCAAGGCCATTGATCATCCAAACGGTGCGGTCATCTCTGCGGTCAGCGGAGTTTCACAACCTTAGCCGATCAGCCGGAAATAAGAGGAACGTGAAATGAATGAGCAGGCCTGCACGGCTGGGGCAGCCGATCGAGAGCGTCGACATGCGGGAGAGCGCATCACGGGTGGTGAGAATGAAGCTCAGGTGGTCAAGGACAGGGTGCAAACGCGAACACATCTGTGGTCCCAGGCCAATGGTCTGCCGTGTTAGTCTTGGCTGCAGTCTGGCGCCCAGGGATGGACTTGATCTTCTGACGTTTCTATCCGTGGCGGACATCGCGCTCTATCGCATTAAGGCGGCCCCGATTGGCGCGGGATACTTGGCGGCCGCGCCTGAAACTTCTTGAACAGGTCTATCGCAATGGATAAAAGGCTGCTCGACATTCTCGTTTGCCCGGTATGCAAAGGCCCCCTGGTCTATCGCAAGGACGCCAGGGAACTGATATGTTCTCCTTGCCGCCTTGCCTATCCGATCCGGGATGATATTCCGGTCATGCTGCCGGAAGAAGCCCGCGCGCTTCCGCCTGAGGAGGAAGTCTGAGGAGCCTGGCGGGTGATCTGCTGTGTCGCGCCGCTTGGCTTCATAGAATGACTACGACCTGCGCGGCGCTTCGTGTATCTGAACCCGCCAAGCCCCTGCGCGGCCCATGCGGGACCTATTCAAAGGTTCCCTAGATGCGGTTTCAGGCTGTCGTTCCCGCCCGCTATGCCTCCAGTCGATTGCCGGGCAAACCCCTGGTGGATATTGCAGGCAAGCCCATGGTGGTGCGTGTGGTTGAGCGGGCGCTCCAGGCAGGTGCCGAATCGGTCCTGGTGGCGACCGATGACGAACGGGTTCGCTCGGCGGTGGAGGCCCATGGCTATCAGGCGCTCATGACCTCGGCAGATCATCCCTCCGGCACGGACAGGCTGACCGAGGTGGTTGCACTACTGGGCTGGGGCGATGATGAGATCATCGTAAATGTGCAAGGCGATGAGCCGCTGATCTCACCCAGGCTGATAAGGGACTGCGCGCTGGAACTGACGCTCAAGCCGGATGCAGCCATTGCGACGCTGGCCCACCCGATTCGCGACTTGGACAGTTTTCGCAACCCCAATGCGGTCAAGGTGGTGACGGATGCCAAGGGCTATGCGCTGTACTTCAGCCGTGCCCCGATACCGTGGCCACGGGATGCGTTTGCGCTCAAGGAAGGATTGCCCGAGGCGATGATCGCCTTGCGGCATATCGGCCTTTATGCTTACCGCGCCGGTTTCTTGCGCGCGTACGCCGATCTCGCGCCAGCGCCGCTGGAGCGCCTGGAAATGCTGGAGCAATTGCGCGCATTATGGTACGGGTACCGCATCGCCGTGGCCGTGTCGGCTGAGCTGCCCGGCCCGGGAGTCGACACCAGCGAAGATCTGGAACGGGTGCGAGCCCTATTCGCTGCGAGTTGATAAGGG
>JBAWGM010000414.1:0-8676 GCA_049592895.1 Thiobacillaceae bacterium
CCATATCGGCAAGGAATAATCAAGAGATAATTAAAACATTACATGGCTACACAAACACTTGAAAAAATAGCCGAAATCCGCACCACGCAAAGATCTCAGCTATTTCGGAGAGTCAAAGTTCGGCCTAATCAGGCTGCCGATCTTTTTCCCAATTTGCGCCGCAAAGGCGTTGGCTTCATCCCAACTGACCTGTTCCGCAGGGCGGTCGTCCTCTTTGAAGTAACTCGGGTTGCTGCCCACTATCTGCTCGTACTCCCTCTGCGTCACCTCGTGCCGACCAAGCCAAAAGCCCCGCACGCATACTTCATGAGTTGGCATCTCAGATCGGTTGTCGCCCGCCCCCATCCGGAAGCACCCGCCTGGCACCCACACAAACTTCATGCCGGAAGTTGGCTCGGTCCATACCGTTCCAGCAGATTGTTCGGCCCATGCCTGGGACGCCGGGTTGGGAATAAACGTCAGTATCGATATGAGTATTCCCAAACGCGCCTTCATCCTCCCTCCCTCAGCTCAGGCCAGATTGATTCGCAGCTATGCCTCAGTCTGTTCCAAGGCCTTGTCCAAAGGTTGGCGGCTGGGGCTTCCTCCCCTGCTTCTCAAGGAAGGCGAATCGGGTTGGGGGTGAGCCTGTCCCAGGCTACTTGTTGGAGATTCCCTGCAGATAGCTTGTGACCGCCGCCACGTCGGCCGGCATCAGGCCGTGGATCAGCGGCTTCATCATTGCACCGGCGGGGCGCTGGTCGGTCTCTTTCAAGACATGGAGTTGCTTGACCATGTAATCTGCATGTTGGTCCGCCAGCCGAGGGAATGTGCCATTCCCCAAGGCAGCCTCACCATGACACCCGGAGCAGGCAGCAACGCCTTCACTGGGGATGCCGTTCTCGAAGATCGCTTTTCCTGTCGCGGCGAGCGCAGGATTCCCTGCCACATTGGGGGCGGTCTTTTGCCCGGAAAAGTAGGCCGCCAATCCTTTGATCTGGTCGTCGGTCAGCTTCTTGCTGATGCCCCACATGTACTCAAAACCCGCGGGGTCAGAGCGGTTGTGGCTCCTGAAATAGGTGAGCTGCGCAACGATGTAATCCTCCTGCTGTCCAGCCAGCTTGGGAAAGTTAGGCGAAACGGAGTTGCCGTCGACTCCGTGGCAATTTGAACACACCTGCAGGGCCAGTGTCTTCGCCGGAACATTCGGATCACCAGTATCCCTGGAACGCTCCAGATTCGAGCACCCGATTCCAAGGCTCGCAACAATCAATGCCAACGTAGTGTAAACGGCTGTCTTCATGATGGAGTTCCCGGTTGGTCAGAACAGATGCGTCTCGTACGAATTCCTCGGGCCATCAGTAGGCGCCCCAGAAGTAGACGAACAGGGTATCGTTCGCGTTGGCGCTGCGCCCGAAGCCATCGTAATTTCTGCTGGCCCCGTTGAATTTCGTGTAATGCCAGTACTGCGCGCCGACACGGAGGTATTGCAACGGAGTCCAGAATATTTCCGGAACCCAGGACCTGGCACCAGGATTTCCGCTGGGGTTGCCGGTGATCTCGTTGGCATCGCCGTAGAGGTTTGCGTCAGCGGTGCCGCTAATGTCATTGTAAGTGAGACTTGCCCCGTACTTGGCCTGATAGATATAGGTTCCCTTGATTTTCAATTCCTTCAAGGTGTCGGAGAAATTGGAAAAGGCCAATGGATCACCCCATTTTGCCTTCTCATGAATGTAGCTGATCTGCGTCGTGACCGTATGGGGATCAAGGATGTACTGGTACTGTGCATCCACTCCGATATCCTGGAACCTGTCCGTGGGCGCGCTGACATCGCTGTTTTCGTGAATGTCCGCAGTCATGCCGGAGGTTCCTATCATCAGGTTCTGCGGCCCGAACTCCTTCGTATAGGCGAGACGCCAATAGGGCGCGCCCCCTTTTATCCTGGCAATTTGGGAGTTGTCGAAAGGATGAAGAAAGGAAAATGGCCCATTGGCCGTCTTGTACAGTGAGGCTTCCCCATACAGGCTCTTGTCCCAGTATGCGTAGACCCCGGCGCCGACTGCGTTCTGCGCAAGCGCCCCGCCGCCCAGCAGGGTCGAAGCACCCGGGGTCAATGCAAAGCCTGAACTGACGTAGGGGTAACCCCAGGCAGGGGTGCTGTTCCAGACATCCTGCATCGACGGGTTGTTATTGGCAAATGCGCCCACGATCAAGTCGCTGGAAGGAGAAATGAACCGGTCGGCATAGCGGAGTTCGGAATTGTCCGGGCTCAAATGGCCAACCCAATCGCCATTATCCTTTTGGTGGTCGTAATGAGCATAGGTCACCTGGGAGAAAAGACCCAGGTTGTCGGTGATCTTGCCGGCAAGGAAAATGCTGCCGAAGTCAGCCAGGAGCTGATTCTGCTTGGGGAAATCCCCGGTGTCCTTGACCCCCGAGGAGTCCTTGATTTTGTGTGACTTGGTGTAGTCAATTACAGCCATCATCGAGAGCGGGACGGTACGGCTACCCATGGTGTAACCAGTGAGCTTGAACAAACGTCCATAGGGGGTCAGTTCAGGGAACTGGCCGCCGGCGTGGCAGGCCACGCAGTTTTGCCCGGTCTGACGCGCGAAGACGGGTATGGATTTGGCCGGCCCCGAGTAAGCTATCAATAGCGTCAAGGTAGTCACGCCGAGCAAAAGCCGGATGCGCGCCGTCGTGGACAGGGAACAATATGTTTCGTCTGGCATGTTGGGTCCCGCTTTCTATTGGATCAAATTTGGTTCGTTAGATGATGCACAGGACTCCGCTGCCTAGAAATGGTAAGCGACACCCACCGAGACCAAATTGCTATCCATCGTGCCGGTCTTGTTTGACTTGCCCAGGCCATTTACGTGATCGAACTCGCCTCGAAGATCGACATTGTCGGCAATCCTGTAGCTTACCCCCAGGCCAATGAGCGGACGGACCTCATTGGAGGTCGCGTCACCCGCAGCGGCACCGGCCGGTGCGCTCGCGGTGAGGCTGGACTTGGCTCTGACGGCCACCGCCCCGGCTTTGCCGAATATCGAGAAACGCTCCGAGAGCGGCAGGATGCCCAGCGCAACAAGATCCAGACCGCCTGCCTTCAGGTTTCCCGAAGCAGTGCCCCCGGCATAGGCCGCCGAATATTTCGCCTTGCCAAAATCAATGTAGCCCGCTTCCACGGCAAAGTTGCTGTTGATGCCATAGCCCAATTGCAGCCGCCACTGGTTTCCGCTGCCGCTGTCGCTGCTGCTCAGCCCGGTTGCACCGGCGCCGGTGAGCGCGGAATCGAAGTGGCCCTTCTTCAGTGAGTCCTTCGAATGGGTGATGTCGCCCAACAGGTAAAGATCTCCCGCCATGGCTCCCTGACACAAGACCAACAGGGTCAGAGAAATCCATTTTTCCCAATTCATACTGCGCTCCTCGAATTGTGCCGCTGGGCACGATCAGTGAAAGGACTCAAACCGTCCTGGAATTCTTCTTGCTGATTGCGTACGCCAACAGGTTGGGTGTCTGCTTCGCCAGGGCGAAGTCGACCAGCCCCGGAAACAGTGCGTTGATCCGGGCAAACAGGCTTTCAGGAAAGCCCAGGTAGGCCTCGCTGCGCTCCTGCTTGATGGCCAGGACGATGGCCTTGGCAACTGGGCCCGGTTCATCCATGCGCATCATGCCCCGGCTGGCCATTTCGTGAACGACCGGCGGATTGAGCGGGGTATTCACTGCGCGCGGCGAAACATAAGTGACCCCGACGCCGGTGCCTGCAAGTTCCCGGCGAAGCGCCTGCGAGTAGCCCCGCAGGGCGAATTTGGTCGCGGAATAGGCGGCAAAAAAAGGAAAGCCGATGCTGCCGAACATTGAGCCCACATTGACGATGCGGCCATGGCGGCGCTCCAGCATCCCGGGCAAAAATGCGCGGGCCAACTGCATGGGCGCCTCGACATTGACTTGTATCATGCGCTGCAGCATCGCGGGGTCTTCATCCTGAAACGCACGAAAATCGAGTACCCCGGCCAGATTGATCAGCAGGTCGGCGCCGCCCCATGAGCGCTCCACCGTGTTGACCGCTCGCTCCCTATGGTCGGATCTGGAGACATCACAAGTCAAAGCAAGCGTCTGGCTGTCGCGGGCCGGATCCAGTCTCGTCTGATGAGCAGACGGGTCACCCTGGCGCACCAGCAAGCACAGGCGTGCGCCCTGGGATGCGAGTTCGGCCGTCAGCGCCTTGCCAATGCCGCCGCCCGCGCCCGTACTGACGATGCGCTGATTAGTGAGCTGCATGGGTTTACCTCGCGGAGGACTTCAAGGAGTCACCGGCGTCCGACCTGATCTTGGCCATGAGCAACTCGATTTCATGACGGCGTCCCTTGTCCGCGAGCGGACGCTGCGGACGGGGATGCGCAGCCAGCGCGCGATCAAGAAACTTCATGGCATCCCGATAGTGATGCTTCCCGTAAAGGAAGTCGGCGTAGAAATAATTCGGATCGATTCCGTCCGGGTTGACCTGCAGTGCCTTCTTCAGATACGCCTCGGCCTTGTCGTCGTCGCCAAACCCGATCGGCCAGCCCGGCACCTTGTAGTAGAGGGTGCCGAGTGACGTATAGATCGAACCCTGCAAGGCGTCAGCGTTGATCTTTTCCGCAGCCATCAACTGGCTGCGCGCCTGCTTGGCCAGGCCCAGGGCGCCCAGGCCCCCTTTTGCCCCGGCATGGGAGCTCAGGGTAATGCCGTGCCAGATGAGCGGCTCGGGCTGGTTGGGATACTGGCGGGCCAGGGCGTCCTCCTGTTTTTCAAGCTGCCCGAAGGCCTCGGGCTTCGCGCTGTCCGGAAGCTCGTAGTTGATGTGTTCCCATTGATGCTGGATGTCGAGTATCGCCTGATCAAGGGCGGGATCGGCCTGAACCGGTAGGGCTGCGAACAGGGCGGCGATTGCGAGGGCGGGCAAGTACGATTTCAATCGAGATCTCCTTAGGAAAGAGTTATTGGGCGACCGAACGAAACACTTCGCCATACAGGCGAAAGAACATGCTGGCGCAATGCAGGACCTCATCCTGGTCCGCAGAATCCACCAGGCGGTTGACAAGCGTCTCCAGAAACGCGATGTGGTCCTGATCGACACTGCCGTGCGAAGTCAGGTAGCGAAAAGCGGTCTGCGGCAGGCCCAGACTGTTTCGGATGGCTTCGGCCGCGCGATGCGCCAAATTCACGCTGGTGCCTTCCAGCACGTAAACCATGCCGAAAAAACCCGCAGGGTTACGGCGCTGGATCGTGTCGTAGGCGTAGGAAACCATCAGCTCGGTGGCAGGATGCGGGCGGCTGTTTCGCACCGCTTCAGGGTCGCCGCCTGCTGCGGCGATGTCATCCAGTATCCATTCCTCGTGGCCGATTTCTTCCTCGATGTAGGTGGCGACGGCTTCGCGCAACCAGTTCAGCCGCTCTGGCAGGCGCGCGCCACATGCCATCAGCAACGGAACGGTGTGCTTGACGTGGTGATAGGCCTGGCTCAGGTAGTCAAGATATTCCTGGTGACTGACGTCTCCACTCAGTGCGCGCTGTATGACCGGTATTCCGATCATTTGATTGCGATCGCAGGTGGTGGAAACGGATAGATCTTCAAAAAATGACATGGCGCTCAGCGGCGGAGTAATGCTGTTCGATGCGAGTCTGGTATTGGCGCCATACCGCCTGTCTATCGATACCGCCCGCGCCGTTGGCCAGGCCGTTTGAGTGCGAGAATCTTTGGTCAGCCTCGATCCAGCCGCCGATTCGTGCGTATTTCGGCAAGCCGCAGTTGATACATTGCAGCGCGGTTTGGACGTCTTGCAAGTTGGCATTAGGGACTGGCACCAGCACTGCCACATTGATCGCCTGGCCTTCCCCGAATACGGCAGCCTGGGCAATGAGCGGATGACTGGTCAGTTCGCTCTCCACCCATTCCGGGGACACGTTGCGGCCGTAAGCCGTCGCATAGGCGGTCTTTTTCCGGCCGGTCAAATACAGAAACCCGTCCTCGTCAAGGTAGCCGAGATCACCTGTTTGCCACGCTTCATTCGCAGCAGGTTCTGTGTGACCCAGATAGCCGAGCAGCAGGTTGCCGGACACCAACACCTCGCCATCTTCGGCGACGCTGACGTGCAGATGCGGCAACGGCCTGCCGACGCTGCCGCTCCGTTCAAAGGATGGCGTGCTCAGACAGGCAACCGAGCCTGCTTCAGACAGCCCATAGCCTTGAAAGACGGGCAGACCCAATGCGCGTGCACGTTCAATCAAACCTGACGGGGTTGGAGCTCCCCCGACAGCAATGAAGCGCAGGGAATCGGGAACCGGGATGCCCGGCCTCATGCCTTCAACCATGAGCTTGAGCAGTTGAGGCACCAGGGTCGTCGTTGTAGGCGCGTAGAACCGGAGCGCGTCGAAAAGTTGCCCGGTTTGCGGTCCCGCCGATCCCGCCAAGCCGCAAGCGGCAAGATCCGGAAGCTGCGCCTGAGCACCAACCCACAGCGGTGCATACAGGCCTGCGATTTCCTCCAGCAAGGTGGACAACGGCAGCAGCGACAAGGCCCGGTCTTGCGGACAGGCTTGCACCGCCTCGCACAGGGACGCGGTCGCGTTCCATATCGTTTCTCCGGACAGGCATACGCCCTTGGGCTGGCCAGTCGTGCCTGACGTATAGGTGACCTTGACGGTCTCGCGGTGCAGGGGTTGAACCGTGTCGTCGGGCGCGTTGGCCTTGCGCCAGAAAAGCCAGACCGGCCGGCCGGCGACATCGATCCTGGCATGTGACTGGCCATTCAGCAGCGCAGCCACGCGCTCACGATCGTCGGTCACCACCATGTCCAGGTCGGCATCCCGTATCAGGTGCAGCAATTGGGAATCCGAGAAGAATTCGGGCATGGGAACGCATACGCGGTCCCCTTTGAGCAGGGCCAAATCGAGGCATGCCCAATGGACCCCGTTGGCGAGCAGCAAGCCGACCCGATTAGCTAACAGCTTGTCTGAGAGCCTGTCGACTTCCAGGTTCAGCGAGCGCCAATCCAGTTGAACGGTTTCGTCCCGTATGGCAGGCACTTGGGGGCGCTCGACCGCATGCTGCCTGATCCGTTCCAGCAGCCTTTTCATTCTTGGGCCGCTATCCAATCTGAGGTCTGCCCCGCGCGGGCGAATGTTGCGCCCATGACGCGGGAAGATTTGAGCAAGTTGACCAGGTTTGCGCTTTGAGCGCCTCTTGCCTTGCGAAGCTTATCGAGGCCGGCGAGTATATCGCCGACGTAGACCGCAGGCGCCGCTTTGTAGTAACTGCCCCAGGAGGCGCCCGAATCGGGCAGACGTCCGGGATCCGCTGCGCCCAACATCAATGGCTTCAGTCCCAGACGGTGGAAGGCATTCGCCAGAGGGCGGGTGGCGGTGAACAACACCCAGCGATAGCGTGCGGCAGCAAGAAATGCGGTGCTGGCGGCAATGATCCATCGAGCCTGGCCGGCATCGAGCGCGGCGAGATTCCCAACCTCCACCATCTCTTCCCGCCTGACTGCCAGTCCCAGGCGCGATGAAGCCAGTTCATGTGCGGGCGAATCCAGGTACTGTTCGGAAAACAGGCGCGTGGACATGCCATCACGGTAGCCAACGACTGCGCTCAACTCATCGCTGATGCTAAAACCCACCAAATTTGGATAAAAGCACGACACATCCGCCCCATGTGCCTGTTTGAACACGTTGCGAACGAAATCCTGCAGGGCTGGCCGAAGCAGATGCCCAGGCCTGGCATGATAGAGGTCGACAGAACTCGATAGCTCGGCCAGCAGCGGATCGACGCCAGTCTCGACAAAGGGTGAAACTTGATTGCTCATGCGCAAGGTCCGGTTAAGCAGCCTTATTGCAGACAGCAAGCGCCATGCCACTTATTTAAGTCTATGTTTATCAATAACAATGGCGCGTCTTCCTAGCCTCGGAAAACCATGCGAATCTTGCAGTGCGCAAAAAATGTATACGGCATTTGCAGGCAGGCCAGCCGTGCGGATCAGGTCCGTCTTACTGCTCGCCTTGTTCGCAAAGCGAGTGAAGTCTTGGCGCCAACTCAGCCGGTATGGGCAGCCTCGCCACCACCCGCACCCTGGCGTCCACGCGGCAGGACACCACGTAACCGATCACGCCCGGAGTCTCGGCGACGAAACGCAACATGGATTCCTGCGAGCGAACCGAATACGGAGGAGAAATGCCGTGGAAATAGCGTTCAGTCCAATAACGCTGCCAGGCCTCGGGCCGCTCGCCCAACAAGCTCAGGGAGAACGCGACCCGTAACGGATCGGTGGGCGAAAGATTCAGCGGTATCAGCGCTGCATGTGCGTCATCCACGCGAATGCGCTTCAGAAAGATATCCTGCAGATTGGACCGATCGAAACCGATGGATGGCGAGGTTTGCGCCGTAATTACGGCAATCGTGTCTTCCCCGCGCGCCATTACGGTCCACGCGAGCCATGTCAACGCGATCAGCCAACGAAGCATCGCTCGCCCGTTTGGCAAAGCCGGCCCGGTCAAAACAGGACGGCTACCGAAAACAGCCAGCCATCAGGGGCCAAGCGTTCCTGGCCCCATGAATCACGATGTTCCAGCTTGATGGATAGCGGCGGAGTCGGCCGGTAAGTGACTCCCAGACTCGTGGTATTGAGCACGCCGCTGAACAACTGGGCCTTGTAG
>JBAWGM010000415.1:0-6113 GCA_049592895.1 Thiobacillaceae bacterium
TCCCTGATCCCTGATCCCTGATCCCTGATCCCTGATCCCTGATCCCTGATCCCTGATCCCTGATCCCTGATCCCTGATCCCTGATCCCTGACTAGTGAGCTGCCTCCCAGTTGGACCCAACCCCCACCCCGACTTTCAAGGGCACCTTGAGGCTCGCCACTCCTTCCATCAAGCGGGGCATCGCGTCTTTCAAGGCAGAGAGTTCGGCTTCCGGAACTTCCAGCACCAGTTCATCGTGCACCTGGAGCACCAGCCGGGTTTGCCGCTTCGTTTCGTCCAGCCAGGTCTGTACCGCAATCATGGCCAGCTTGATCAGGTCCGCCGCGGTTCCTTGCATGGGCGCATTGATGGCGGCCCGCTCCGCGCCCTGGCGGCGCTGGGGATTGCGGCTGTTGATCTCCGGCAGCACAAGATGACGGCCGAAAAAGGTTTTCACATAACCCTGTTCGCGCGCCATCTGCCGGGTTTCCTCCATGTAACGTGCGACCCCGGGGTAGCGCGCAAAGTAGCGATCGATGTAGGCCTGCGCAGCGGCGCGTTGCAGATTGAGTTGGGAAGCCAGGCCGAAAGCGGACATGCCGTAGATCAGACCGAAGTTGATCACCTTGGCCATGCGCCGCTGGTCGGAATTGACCTCGGCCAAGGGAACGCCGAATACCTCGGCCGCGGTAGCCGCGTGGATGTCCCGGTCCTCGGCAAACGCCGTCAACAAGCCTGGATCATCAGAGAGGTGCGCCATGATGCGCAATTCGATCTGCGAGTAGTCGGCTGACATGATCACGCACCCTGGCGGCGCGATGAAGGCTTCGCGTATGCGCCGCCCTTCCTGGGTGCGGGCCGGGATGTTCTGCAGATTCGGATCCGAACTGGAGAGCCGCCCGGTCACCGCAGTGGCCTGCGAATAACTGGTATGCACCCGGCCCGTGCGCGGGTGAATCATCAGCGGCAATTTGTCGGTGTAGGTGGACTTGAGCTTTGCCATGCCCCGGTACTCGAGGAGGGCTTTGGGCAGGGGATAGTTGGCCGCCAGTTCTTGCAGCACATCCTCGTCAGTCGATGGGACGCCGCCGGGCGTTTTTTTGAGCACCGGCAGCTTCATCTCGCCAAACAGGATTTCCTGAATCTGCTTGGGCGAGTTCAGGTTGAAGGGCCGGCCGGCGATTTGATAGACCTGTTGTTCAAGGGCGAGCATCTTCTGGCCCAGTTCCCCGCTCTGTTTCGCCAGACTTTGCCTGTCCAGCAACACCCCGTTCCGCTCCATGCGGAACAGGATTTCCGCCACCGGGATTTCGATCTTTTCGTACACATAACGCAGGCCCTGGTCCGCGACAAGCAGGGGGAAGAGCACCTGGTGCACGCGCAGGGTCACATCCGCATCTTCCGCCGCGTACTGGGCCGCGGTCTCCACAGTCACCTGTTCGAAGCCAATTTGCGACGCGCCCTTGCCGGCCACATCCTGATAGCTGATGACTTTCAGCCCCGTATGCCTGGCCGCGAGACTGTCCAGGTCATGCGCGTGGTGGGCTTCCACCACGTAGGATTCGAGCAGGGTGTCCTGGACCACGCCGCGCAACAGGATGCCGTGGTTGGCGAACACGTGCCGGTCGAACTTGCCGTTTTGCATCAGCTTGGCCCGCGCCGGATCTTCCAGCCAGGATTTCAGCCGGGTCAGCGTCCGCTCGCGGTCCAGTTGTGTCGGCGCGCCGGGATAACGGTGCGCCAGCGGCACATAAGCAGCCTCGCCCGGCGACAGGGCAACGGACAGGCCAACGATCTGCGCGTCAAGCGATGACAGACTGGTGGTTTCCGTGTCCAGCGCCACCAACTTCGCCTTGCTCAATCTGGCCAGCCAGGCTTCCAGCCGATGCTCGGACACAATGCTTTCATAGGCGGCGCGGTGATCTTCGGTGAGCAGACTGTTCTGCGCCGGCGTTTCCACAGCCGCAGGCGGCGATGGATCGGACCTGTCCTGACCGAGTTCGCGCAGCCAAGTACGAAAATCAAACTGCTCGTAGAGCTGCCTGAGGGCAGCGTAGTCGGCCGGCCGCTTTTGCAGGGACTCCAGTTCGAAGGGCAGTTCCACGTCGGTCTTGATGGTCACCAGCTTGCGCGCAGTGGGCAGCCAGTCCACCGCCTTGCGCAGGTTCTCCCCCACCACGCCCTTGATCTCGCTCGCACGGCTCAGGACATTGTCCAGGGTGCCATGCTCCCCCAGCCATTTCACCGCGGTCTTGGGCCCCACCTTATCCACGCCCGGCACGTTGTCCACTGAGTCACCCATCAGGGTGAGGTAATCCACGATCCGCTCAGGGGGAACGCCGAACTTGGCCTCCACCCCCGCCTCGTCCAGGGTTTCATTGCTCATGGTGTTGACCAGCTTCACCTGTTCATTAACCAGTTGCGCCATGTCCTTGTCGCCGGTGGACACCACGCTGCGGAATCCCAATCTCGCGGCTTCCACCACCAGGGTGCCGATCACGTCATCGGCCTCCACGCCATCGACCACCACCAGCGGCCAGCCCGCTGCGCGGATGGTCTCGAACAGGGGTTCGATCTGCACCGCCAGGTCTTCCGCCATGGGCGGGCGATGGGCCTTGTACTCCGGATACCAGTCGTCACGGAAGGTTTTACCCTTAGGGTCGAACACACAGGCGATATAATCGGCGGGCACGTCCTTTTCCAGCTTGCGCAGCATGTTCATGACGCCGTAGATGGCGCTGGTGGGGAAGCCTGCCTTATTGCGCAAATCGGGCAGGGCGTGGAAGGCCCGGTACAAATAGGACGAACCGTCAACCAGCAACAGTGTTTTGAGCGAATCGTTCAAGGAATACTCGAATGCATGAAACCAAGCTGCCGGAACTCGCGGACCCGCGCGGGTCCGCAGAGATCGATTACTCCGCCCGGGAATCCTGGCGGCTGTTCGGCATTATGGCAGAGTTCGTCGAGGCCACGGAGCGGCTGTCCTCCATTCGGCCCGCCGTTTCCATCTTCGGAAGCGCGCGCACCCCGCATGACCATGCCTACTATGCGCTCACCGAAGAAATCGCCAGGCTGCTGTCCAATTCGGGCTTCTCGGTGATCTCCGGCGGCGGGCCAGGCATCATGGAAGCCGCCAACAAGGGCGCATTCTTCGGCGAGTCGCCTTCAGTCGGCCTTAATATCCAGTTGCTGCACGAGCAGCACGCCAACCCATTTCAGGACATCTCCCAGACCTTCCAGCACTTCTTTGCGCGCAAGGTGATGTTCGTCAAATTTGCCTCCGCCTATGTAGTGATGCCCGGCGGTTACGGCACCCTGGACGAACTGATGGAAGCCCTCACTCTGGTGCAGACCGGCAAGACCCGCCCCATTCCCATCATCCTGGTCGGCAGGAAATTCTGGGCCGGCCTGCTGGACTGGTTCAGCGCAACCCTGGTTGGCGAAGGCATGATCAACCCCGAGGACATGAATCTGGTCCAGCTCATTGACGAACCCAAGGAAGTGGTGGAAGCCATCTTCAGCCACTACGAAAAACGCGGCTTCATGCCGTCTGCGGCGGAACTCGAAATCCAGTTAAACCTTTGAACTATGCTGGAAATGAGAATATGGAAAGGGACAATAGAATGAAAAGAAGCTCATGGCCGCTGGCGCTGGTTCTGGCCCTGCCCTTAAGCGCGCTCGCCGCAGAAGGGAAAGGGCCGCCGCCTGACGCCCAACCGGTGCCGGATGGCCCGCCCACGGCCAAGGATATCGCCGAACCGGAGATCACCATACGCAACAAGGGCACCTACCGGGAGGAAGAATACCGCCTGCACGGCAAGCTTTATATGGTGAAAGTCATTCCTCCCAGGGGCAAGCCCTATTATCTGGTGGACAACATCGGCAACGGCAAGTTTGTGCTTTATGAAGGTCCGGTCGTCCCCATGGTCGTACCGCAGTGGGTGATACACACGTTCTGAGGGGCCGGCCTCCGGATCGGGTAAACTGGCGCATCTGTGCGCCTTTGTTAATTCATGTCCGTATTCACCAAGGTCAGTCCCGATGAAGCCCGGGCCTGGCTGAAAAATTATGTGCTGGGCGATCTTCTCGAGCTGAAGGGCATTTCCGACGGCATCGAGAACACCAATTATTTCCTCACCACCGCCCATGGCCGTTATGTACTCACCCTGTTCGAAAAACTCTCCGAGCAGGACCTGCCCTTCTTTGTCGGCCTCATGGCCCATCTGTCCAACCATGGTGTCCCCTGTCCGCGCCCGGTGGCGGACCTGACCGATCACATGGTCGGGCACCTGAACGGCAAACCCGCGGTGATCGTCAGCCGCTTGCCAGGGACACAGGTAAGCGACCCGACCAGCGCCCAATGCGCCCAGGTCGGCGAAGTGCTGGCCGACCTTCACCTGAGCGGCCGTACCTTCCCCCTTTCCATGTCCAACCCACGGGGCACGCGATGGCGCGAAGACACGGCTTCCCGGGTCAGGCACTACCTGTCGCCGCAAAGAGCCGCGCTGCTGGACGAGGAGATGCGCTATCAATCCCGCCACGCATTTGCCGATCTCCCGCGAAGCGTGGTTCACGCCGACCTGTTCCGCGACAATGTGCTGTTCGACGGCGACACTTTGGGCGGCGTCATCGACTTTTACTTCGCCTGCCAGGACATCCAACTCTACGATGTGGCCATCGCGGTCAATGACTGGTGCATCGTCCCCGACGGTGAGCTGGACCAGGCTCGCTGCCTGGCCTTGCTCGCTGCGTATCACGCGCGCCGTCCCTTGAGCGCGCTGGAGCAGAAGGCCTGGCCCACCATGCTGCGACGTGCCGCGCTGCGCTTCTGGCTTTCGCGCCTCTTCGACCTGCATTTCCCGCGGCCGGGAGAACTGACCCATGCAAAGGACCCGGAACACTTTGCGCGCATTCTGCAAAGCCGGGTCAAGCGCCACGATCGGCTGAACGCGCTATGGCCGTAAACGAAGACCTCCCCCGCAAACTGCCCGCCGCCGCCGGTCTGCAATGGGTCACTGACGCTTTCAGGCTGTTTCGCAAGAACCCTTTGTTGTTGAGCGCCGCATTTGGCCTGTTCATGGGAGGCTTGCTGGCGGTCAGCCTGATTCCCGTTGCCGGTGCCGGTCTGACCGATATTCTGACTCCATTGGGCGTGGCCGGCTTCATGGCCGCGTTTCGCGCTTTGGATGAGGACGAAGAGCTGGAATTGCCGCACTTCTTCACGGGCTTTGTCAGCCGGCCTTTTCCCCTGGCCACGGTGGGCGCGCTCTATTTGGCCTGCGCGCTTATCATCGGCAAGATCATGGAACTGCTGGGCCTGGATGCGAAGGGGGTCATCGACGCCGCCCAACACGGTGACTCGGAGACACTTGTGACCCTGCTTGGGCAGGGAGCCACCGCCCTGCTCGTTGGCCTGACGCTGCTGACTCCGGTCGTGATGGCCACCTGGCTGGCGCCCCCCCTGGTGCTGTTCGGCAATGCCCTACCTCTGCAGGCACTCGGCATCAGCGTCAAGGCCTGCTGGCGCAACTGGCTGCCGCTGCTGGTCTATGGCGTGGTGTTGATTCCGGTCGTGCTGGTGGCCGCGCTGATCCCCATGCTGCTCGGCATGCTGGTGGCGGGGCCCATTGTGCTGGGTTCTCTCTACACCGCCTATCAGGATATTTTCGCCGTGCAGCGGGCTCAGCCCGGCGTCAGTTTGGCGTAGGCCAGCGCCAGCCACTTCACTCCCACGTCACGAAATTTCACCTGCACCCGGGCGTCTGCGCCACGCCCTTCCACATCCAGGATCACCCCGCTGCCAAACTTTGCGTGGGCCACGCTCTGGCCGATGCGAAAGCCGCTGTCGCTGCCGCGTCGCGGCGTCGGCGCGTAGCCTGGAACCGCGCGGGCTTCGCTGACACGCCGGTTGAGGTTGCGCACCACCCCGTCCGGCAGTTCGGACAGGAAACGCGAGGGAATGCCGTAGCGCACCTGGCCGTGCAGCATCCGCGACTGGGCATGGGTGAGATACAGCCGCCGGCGCGCACGGGTAAGGGCGACATACATCAGCCGCCGTTCCTCCTCGAGCCCGGCGTTTTCGGCAAAACTCTGCTCGTGGGGAAACAGGCCCTCTTCCAGGCCGGTGATGAACA
>JBAWGM010000416.1:0-5503 GCA_049592895.1 Thiobacillaceae bacterium
ATTATTCGGGCCAGTACGGGGAACTGGGCCAGAAGATCAAAGTTGGCGTGTTCGTGGAGTTCGACAACAAGGGCGAGGGATTGGGCATTCCACTGCCCAAAGGCGTGGTCCGGGTGTACAAGAAGGACAGCAAGGGAAACGCCCAGTTTGTCGGTGAAGATCGCATCGACCATACCCCCAGGAATGAAACCGTCCGTCTCAAGCTAGGCGATGCCTTTGACATTACGGCCGACAAGAAACAGACCGATTTCAAGAAAATTTCCGGCGTGTCCCGCTACAACTATGTGTTTGAAAGCGCCTACCAGATTACGATCAAGAACGCCAAGAATGAGCCTGTGACCGTCAAGGTGGCAGAGCCCATGCCGGGGGACTGGCAGATCCTGAGTGAATCCCACCCCCATGCCAAAGCGGCCGCGGGTACTGCGGTCTGGGAAGTACCGGTTCCTGCCGAGGGAAAATCCACCCTCGCTTACCGGGTCCAGGTGCGCTACTGAATTTGTCGTGGCGGCTGACTTCGGGGAAAATGACTGCTGGATCAACCTGAGAACCTTGACATGAGTGAGTTGAACGTGACCCCGGGCCGGGTCGTTTACATCCGTTATTCCATACTGGATGCCGGCGGCAACGTGGCGGAGCAATACGACATGCCGGTGGGCTATGTGCATGGCGGGACAAGCGGCCTGCTGAAAAAGCTGGAATCAGAGTTGACTGGCAAGAAGATCGGCGATCGCGTGATGGTGACCCTGGCGCCGGCGGAAGCCTACGGCGAGCGGGATGAGGACTTGACCTTTACCGACGAAATCGGGAATGTGCCGCCCCAGTTTCGCCATGTGGGCGCGGAGGTGGTCATGGCGAACGAGGCAGGGGAGACCAAGTCGTTTTATGTGAGCCGGATTGAAGACGGCAAACTTACGGTGGATGGCAACCATCCCCTGGCCGGCCAGCAGGTGACCTGCATGGTGGACGTGGTGGAGATCCGGGAGGCCACCGCAGAGGAAATGCTCACTGGCATGGCAGCAGACTCACCGCCCAGGACCTTGATGCACTAAAAAAGCCGGCTGAGCCGGCTTTCTTGTTTAAAACAGAACCCTCACTTGCCAGGGCAGGCGGCATCTCCGGGAATCTTGCCGGGTAGCCGCAGAAAGGCCTCGAACGGACCCATCACGCTCATGGCTTCCATCTTGGGGCCCTTGAATTTCAGCCGGCCCAAAAACCTGGCCTTCATGGGGCCGTAGTCACCTGCACCCATCTCGTTCCAGCGCGCGGTTTCGGCGTGCATTTCATAGTCCACGTCGAAATCCGGCGTGGTCTGAACAGCGCCGCCATACACGCACATTGCCTTGCCATCCTTGAGGACAATCTTCATCTCGGTCATGGTGGAGTCGCCGCAATCGGTTCGGTACAGGTGGATGATCTTGTAACCGTGGCCTTTGTCGTTATGGATCCATTTATCAGCCAGTCCGCCGGTCAGGACGGAATCCTTGTTCCAGGCGTCACAGGCCTGTGCGGTCCAGTCGGTAGACATGAGCGGGGCTGCGGCAAACGCGGCACCGGCGAAAAGCGCCATGCCGCCGGCAGCAATCAGGGAAAGCTTGGTCATTGTGAGACTCCTCCAAATATGTGGTTAGGTAAGGAAACTGAACCCCTACGTGGCGAACTTTACCGCAGGGCGGCGGATTGTCAATTACTGGCTATGCCGGCAAATAGTTTCGCAAAGCACCGTAAAGCCAGGTGCCATGCAAGGCGCCGGCGAGGGCCGCAATCGCGCCAATTGATCCCATGCCGACCAAAGCAAAAATCGGCCCTGGGCATAGACCGATGACGCCCCAGCCCAGTCCGAATATCAGGCCGCCCAGAATGAACCTGTAACGTCCCGGTCCCTTGCTTGGAATTTTCATCGGGGTGCCTTCAAGCGAGGACCGGCCGGTGATGCGTTTCATCACCTGTATCCCGATGAACGCGGTCACGATGGCGCTCATCATGATGCCGTACATGTGGAAGGACTGGAAATAGAACATCTCCATGATTCGATACCACGACGCGGCCTCGGACTTGACCATGGTAAAGCCGAATACGATGCCGGCAATCATGTAAGGGAGATAGCGCATGGCGGTCTCACAGGGAAAGGTACGGGGTGATGAAGTGGGCTGCAAACATACCGCCGGCGAAAATTCCGGTGACTGCCAGCAGTGATTGCGGTTGCAGCGTGGCCAATCCGGTGATGGCATGGCCCGAGGTGCAGCCCGAGGCGTAGCGGGTGCCGAAGCCGACGAACACGCCGCCAACAAGCATGATCACGATGCTCTGCCAGTAAAACCCGAACAGTACCGGCGGAAGAAAGCCGCCAACGATGGGCACATTCCAGTTGGAGAACATGGTCAGCGCCGCTACCGACAAATTGATGGGGTCGGGGTTGGCGAACACCACGCCGGCGAGGAAGCCTCCCAGCACAGCGCCCAGCGCAAACATCAGGCTCCAGGTATGTTCACGCCAGTCATAGGAAAAGAACTCGACGCCGACAGACTTTGGCTGAGTGATGGCGCATAAATGCTCCAGATTTTGCGAGATGCCGAACGAGCGGCTGCCGATCCAGATCATCAGCGGCACCATGAGTCCGATGATGGGTCCTGCCACATACCATGGCCAGGGCGCGTACAGCCAGTTGAGCAAGGTTTCCATGTGTCCTCCTGTTTTTAGGGCTGGCTCAACGTGCTCTCAATCAGCCCGATGCGTACCGCCAGTTGAGTTTGGGCGGCCGTGTCGCCGCGTTCCTTGGCACGGGTTTCCTGTAGTTTCAAGTAGACCAGCAGTGGTCGTCGCCAACCCTGATCCGATGCCGTTTCGGCCGCCAGCGCAAGGGTGTCGTCATCGGCCTGCTTGCGGTTCAACAGCAGGCTCGCGCCGATCAAGCGGGATAACGGATCGGCGGTGGCTTTGAGCACTGCATTGAGCGGCGCCGTACCTGCGCCAGCAGCCTTGAGTATCGGCATGTACTGGGCTGGCAGGGACTTTGCGTCAAGCTGATCCCACTGGCCTGTCAGGAACTGGTAGTAGGTCCGATCTTCGGTGGTTGAGCCGGTTCGTGCCAGTTCTGCATAAGCCTGGCAGTTGTCGCTCGCCAGGCTGGCTTTGTGCAACGCGCACTGGATCAGCCAGAGCCGGGCGGTCTCGGCAACGCGCCCCGCCCCGGAAGTCGCATCAAGGGCACGCTTGAAGTAGCTGTCTGCGAGCGTGTTCTCGCCCATGAGATAAGCCTTCTTGTAACGCTCAATGTAATTGGCGCTGTCGGTCTTCCAGTCTGGAACGGGCGGCCCCTTGCTGCCACAGGCACCCAGCATCAATACGCAACCCAGCAGAAGCAGGCGCCTCATGGCAACTTCACCTCGGGCGCGCGACCGCCGGGCAGGATGCGGTTGATCTGGGTCATCAGTTCATTGCTCTTGCGCACGGCCTCGTCGATTTCGGAACGCAGACGTCCTATATCCTGGGTGCCTTCCTTGACGTTGGCCGAAATGTCCACTGCATTCTTCATCAGGGCGTCGGCCTTCTTGAGGCTGGACTGCGCATCGCTCAGCATGGAGCGAATCTGGACCAGGCTTGCCTTCGCATTTTCGGAAACGCCGCCGGGAGCATACATCCACTGGTCGGTCTTCAGCACCAGGCTATCGACCCGGCCGGAAATCTGTTCCAGTTTGGCCGTCAGGTTTTGCACGTTCTTCAGCGACTGGGTCACGACCTGGGCTTTTTCCGGCGTTCCCAGTATGCCCTCCATCACGCCATTGGGGCCGGCCATCTTTCCGGTCAGCGTCTTGGCATGGGCCAGGGTCTGATTGACATCGCTGTCCTTGGCGGTCATCGCATTCAAATTGGCTAACAAGCTCTTCACCTGGTCCAGCAGGATCGTGATGTCCTTGCTCGGGTCGGAAGATAACAGCAGCACCATGGCACCTTGCGGGAGGCGGGGCGAATCCAGGGTGTCGTTGTTGATGCGGATATGCGCGCTGCCGACCAGGGGCTTGTCGAGGGTATAAGACGTGTCATCACGCAGCCACTGGGCATTTTGCTCGCTGACCTCGGCGCTGATGACAATGCCGCCCTCGTCATTCAGGCTGACGCCGGTGATTTGCCCGACGGGTATGCCGGAGAAGGTGATCGGTACGCCGGGTGCGACTGAGTCGGCGTTGACGGCAGCCATCTTGAACTTGAAGCGGTTCTCGAATGCGCCTTTGCCATGCAGGAAATAGATCAGAAAGGCGGCGCACAGAATCAGCACCGCCAAGGCAAAGAAGCCGACTTTCAGATGCATGTATTTCATGTTTCGTAGAGCGGGCGATTCCAAATAAAGTCGAAAATTTCCCAGGCCTGTTCACCCGGAACCCTGGAACGCAAGGACTGGATGAACGGCGGATAATGTATATCGTAGAGCATCGCGCCGGGGCGGTCGATGATCAGGCGCGGACGTTTGAGCATGATGGCGCGGGCAAGCTGGGTAATGAATTTTTCCGCCGGGCTCATGTCGGATTCGCGCTTGGGCGCCAGTTTGGCAAACCCGAGCTGGCTCAACAGGGCGAGCGCCTCCTGCGCGGCCTTGCGGGCAGTCAAGTCTTTCTGGTAAAGCGGGATCAGCGCAACATTGTCCTGGGCGGACAGGTTGACCCGCAGGGGGAAGTCCAGCGATACCATGGCAACCTGGCCTTCGGCCAGTTCCTGGCGGGCGGCATGCAGCGCCTCCCGGTCAGGAAAGGTGATCAAATGTATTTGAGCGCTAATGAGATCACCTCGATGAGCACCAGGGCAAAGAAGACCCGCATCATGCCTTTCAGGACCGACACGGGAACCATGAACATTTTCTTCGGAGTTTCCAGGCCGGCGCTGATGGGCACCGAGGTCACAACCAGGCCGAACAGCGCGCACTTCACCATCAGGCCCAGCATGATCGTGTAGCTGAACACATTGGCAATGGTCGTGGAAAAATATCCCAGGCCCGCCGTGCTGGCGCCATAAAGCAGGAAATAGGCGATGAACATGCTCAGGATGCCCGCCAGCAGAGACATGCCGATCACGGACAGAATCCCGCCGATCACGCGCGGGAGAAACTCAAACTCGAGCGGGGGAACCCGGCAATGCTCGAGTGCGTCCAATTCGTTATTGACTTTCATCAGGGCCACTTCCGTATTGATCGCGCTGCCGGACCGAAGGGCGACAAACAGCGCGGTGAGAAAGGGCAGCAGTTCCAGCACCAGCAGTCGCACAATCATTTCCGCAGCCAGATTGAACAATCCCAGACTGCGCGCCGTGTTGAGCGTAATGGTCGTCAGGACCCAGGAGATGATGAGGATAAAGGGCAAATAAACATAAAGGGTCTGGACAGCGGTAAAGTAAACCTGTTTGATTACGGTGTCGTAGGTGGCCCGGTTCCAGGTGGGCGGCGAGAGCAGGGCGCCCAGAACATCGACCCAGAACGCCCCGATATGCAAAAGGGTCCATGTCCACTGGCTGAATT
>JBAWGM010000417.1:0-3671 GCA_049592895.1 Thiobacillaceae bacterium
CCGGCTCGCCCATTCATGCGTACCAAACAGGCTCAGGCTGCCGGCGGTGATCCAGTAGAAGAGCGGCGGCTTGTGGAAAAAGGGCAGGCCGTCCAGGGTGGGGTATAGCCAGTTTCCCGAGGTGAGCATCTCCCAGGCCACGCTTACATAGCGTCCCTCATCCGGTAATGCCAGGGGCCTGACGCCCAGGGTCAGGGCAAGCCAAGCCAGCGCAAGCAGAAAAAAGCCTGCCTCGCGCCTGTTCCAACCGGTGGTCATTGCCGGACCTCCCGCAAGTTCCGCCCGGCCCGATGCCTGACAACGTACAAGGGGCGTTCCTTCACCTCCTCGAAAATCCGGCTCACATATTCTCCCAGGACCCCAAGTCCGATAAGCTGAATGCCGGAGAACAGCATCAGCCCGACCACTATCGTTGTCCAGCCGGGAATGGTGTGACCATTGAGCAAGTACTCGATCACGAGATACCCGCCATAGCCGAATGCCAGCAATGCCAATGCAAGTCCCATCAGGCTGGCGACGCGCAGCGGCCAGGTTGTGAAGGCGGTCAATCCGTCGATGGACAACCCGATCAGGCGAAACAGGTTGAACGCGCTACGGCCATCGCCGCGGGCTTCGGGCACGTACGAGAGTTCGGTGGCGTTGAATCCCACCCAGGCATACAAGCCCTTCATGAACCGGTTTCTTTCCGGCAGGGCCAGCAATGCGCTGACTGCGCTTCGGTCCATCAGCCGGAAGTCACCCGCATCGGGCGGGACCTGGAAATGTCCGCCGGCGTTCACCAGCCGGTAAAACCAGCGGGTGCCGACGCGCTTGAGCGCGCTTTCATCGCGACGGTGCTCACGTACCGCATACACGACGTCATAGCCATTCTGCCATTGCGCGATCATGGCCGGTATAAGGTCCGGAGAGTGCTGCAAATCCGCATCCATCATCACCGTGACGTCGCAACGGGCCGCCTCCAGACCTGCGGTGAGCGCAGCTTCCTTGCCGAAATTGCGCGACAACTGGATGGCGTGAAAGCCCGGCTGGCCTGACCATAACTCAAACAACTCGGGAGTTTGGTCGCGGCTTCCATCGTCCACCAGGATGACCTCCCAATCCGGGGCCAGTGCTTCCAGATTGGCTTGCAGGCGTGGCAATAGCCGCTTCAGATTGGCCGCTTCGTTAAAGCACGGAATCACCACAGTCAGGCTGGGCAGCCAGTGGCGTGGGGCCCTGGCAAAACTGCCCGTTTCGGCGAATTCCTTCGCGGGCCTTCGCGAAAACGGAATCGATGTTATTCCAGCGGCGGGAATGTAATCATGGGGATCAAGTCTGTGAGGAAGCATGAGGCTGTTTCGGGAACCGAGGACGGGTCCATTCCAATAGGGGTTGGCGAAGAATGCTCTAGAATGCCTTTCAATTTCCTTACATCCCGAAACATTCAATGCGCATCCTGCTGACTGAAGACGATTCCGCGCTCGCAGATCTGCTTACGCGCGCCTGCAAGCAGGAGGGCTACAGCGTGGACTGGGTGAGCGATGGAGTGGCGGCCGACCTCGCCTTGACGACGGAAACCTATGACGCGCTCTTGTTGGATTTGGGGCTTCCACGCATGGACGGACTGGAAGTGCTCAAGCGGCTGCGCAGGCGCGGAAGCCGACTGCCGGTCATGATTTTGACTGCGCGCGATGCGATCGGCGACCGGGTGGCAGGCCTGGACAGCGGCGCCGACGACTATTTGTCCAAGCCCTTTGCGGTCGCGGAACTGCAGGCCCGTTTGCGTGCACTGGTGCGACGTCATCATGGCGGGGCGACATCGGCGCGCCTGGAGCTGGGCAAGCTCGCGTTCGATACCGCCACCCGGCAGGTCTTTCTCGAAGGCAGGGAGGTCGAGTTCTCCAGCCGCGAGCGCGAGGTCTTGTCTGCGCTGATGCATCGGGCGGGGAAAGTGATTTCCAAGCAGGCCCTGACATCCGCCATTTCAAGCTGGGATGCGACCATCGGATCGAATGCAGTCGAGGTCTATGTCCATCGGCTGCGCAAAAAGCTGGAGCCTGAAGGCATTTCCATCCGAACGGTACGCGGCCTGGGCTATCTGATCGAGGCAACCGATGTCCGCCCAGATTAGGCCGCGCGGCGGGGGAACGACCCTAACCCGCACCCTGCTGGCCTGGCTGCTCACCCCTCTGCTAGTCCTGCTGGCGGTGGCTGCGTACTCGACTTATCGGAACGCCTCCCATCTCGCGGAAGCGGAACGCGATCTGGTGTTGGAAGAAGTCGGTGATGACCTCGGCGAATCATTTGCGTCCAGCCTGCAGAACGATGGAACAATCCCGCATCCTTCCAAGACCACCGAATTGATTCTCAGCGACTCCCGGGACCAGCGCTATTACGCCATCTATGACGCTAAGGGCAGGCTGAGGGCTGGCGATTCGCGTCTGCCTTCGCAACCCCATTTTTCTGCTGGCGACCATGCCGTGTTCCGCTACATTTCGCTGGATGGCAAGTCGCTGCGGCTCGCGATTCAGCATGGCAGCGACAAAGTACTTCCCGGATTCCAGATTCTGGTGGCCGAAACCCTGAACCGGCGCAACCGGCTGGCCCTGCATTTGAGCCGGCTCGCGCTGTTCCCGCAGGCCGCGATTCTCATCCTTGCGTTTCCGCTGGTCTGGTTCGGTGTTCGCCAGGGATTGCGGCCGCTTGAAAAGCTGCGGGTTTGCATTACCAGCCGCTCTGCCCAGGATCTGGAAGATCTCCCCATCAGCGAGTCCCCGCGCGAGCTTCAGCCGGTGGTGGGCGCGCTCAATGGACTGCTGTCCAGGGTGAAGGCGGCACAGGACGAACAACGCCGCTTTACCGCCGACGCAGCTCACCAGATCAAGACGCCTTTGGCCGCATTGACTGCCGAAATAGACCTTGCGATGACCGATGCTTCCTGTTCCTGCGCCCGGCCCGTGTTCCAGCGCTTGCAGGAATCTGCGTCCCGTCTTGCCCATCTGGTACGGCAACTATTGGCGCTGGCGCACTCCGAAGCAAACAGGGGAAGCAGCCACGCGCTGCTCGACCTCTCCGAACTGGCCAGGGAAGTCACGCGCGACTACCTCTCCGGTGCCGCTGCGCGCAACATCGATCTGGGCTATGACGGTGGCGAGCAGACGATTCCTGTCCGGGGAAGCGCGATCCTGGTGGGAGAGGCGATGCGGAACCTGGTGGAAAATGCGCTCAAGTTCACTCCCAATGGCGGCGTCATCACCGTATCCGTGCAGGCGTCCCCGCCCGGCTTCTCCGTGGCCGACAGCGGCCCCGGGATACCGGAAGCCGAATTGCCTCTTATTTTCCAGCGCTTCCACCGCGCGCCGGAGAGCACGGGCATCGAGGGCAGTGGCCTGGGCCTGTCCATTGTTCGGGAAGTCGCGCGCAGCCATGGTGCACAAATCAGTGTCGGACGAAGCCCGTTAGGCGGCGCATTGTTCACGCTACAGTTTCCAGATCAGCTTGTAAGCCAATCGTAATCCCGGCTGTGGATACTACGTACGACACACTCCACCGGATGGGCAGGAAGCGTTTCCGCGCCTGATGCAGATGAACAGCTCCATAGAAGATCGTTACAAGCGCTGGACCGTGCTGTACATCCTTTGCTTCTGTGTGGTCTGGTGGGTCGCGTTCAGCCTTTCCCGGCATTATCTTGA
>JBAWGM010000418.1:0-3269 GCA_049592895.1 Thiobacillaceae bacterium
ATCTTCACATCCCCTGAAAATGGCGTTACAGGCCGGGAAGATGTGGGCAGATGGCCGCTTGCTGAAGATCTACTTCCTGGACGGATCAAAAATCCAACGGCAGCGCGTGACCGAGCACGCTTCGAAATGGTTGAAATATGCCAACGTTAAATTCGACTTTGCCGCAACGCGCGCGGCCTCCGACATCCGCATCTCCTTCCAGGCAGATCCCGGCTCGTGGTCCTACATTGGCACCGACAACCTTGGCATACCCAAGAACGGACCTACCATGAACTTCGGCTGGCTCAAGGATGACACGGATGATACCGAATACAACCGTGTCGTCGTGCATGAGTTCGGCCACGCGCTTGGCTGCATTCATGAGCACCAGAACCCCAAGGGCGGCATAAAGTGGAACGAGGCTGCCGTATACCAGTATTTCGCCGGCCCCCCCAACAATTGGTCGAAGGAGGAGACCTACTCCAACGTGATACAAAAGTATTCCATCGATCAGTTGAACGCTTCAACATTTGATGGTAAATCCATCATGCTTTATTCCTTTCCTGGCGCACTGATCGGGGGCGGAAAAGGCACGCCGTCAAACACCCAGTTGTCTCGCCGAGACAAAATCTTCATCAAGAAGATGTACCCCAAGTGATTTCTGCGCAATAGCCTTAAACGGCGTCATGAGCTGGCTGCTGCAGGGCGGAGGTACGAGCAGCCATGGAGACGGTCGGGGGATGGGCGCTGACTTGCAAGCGGCTCTGCACGATACAATGATTCTCTGTTTCCGCGACCTAAACCTCAGATCTGATGTCTCCCGAGCAGCTTGATACGCTTTTTTCCACCGACGGCCCCCTGGCTGTCCGGCTGAAAGCTTACTCGGTTCGTTCCCAGCAGGTGGCGATGGCTGAAAGAGTGGCGGCAACCCTGGCGGAAAACGGGGTGCTGGTGGCCGAGGCGGGAACCGGCACCGGAAAGACGCTGGCGTACTTGCTGCCGGCGCTTGTGCAGGGCGGCAAGGTGATTGTGTCCACTGCGACTAAGGCCTTGCAGGATCAGCTGTTCGAGAAGGACATTCCGCTGGCGCGACAGGTCATTGGCGCGCCGATCATGGTCGCGCGCCTGAAGGGCCGCGCCAACTACGTCTGTCGCTATCATCTGGAACGGAATCTGGCCGACGGCCGTTTCGAGCGCCGCGAGGATCATGCCTATCTGTCGCGCATTGCACGCTTTGCGCAAACCTCCGGCAGCGGCGACAAGGCCGAATGCGTCTCCGTCCCCGAGTCGCATCCGGTTTGGCAGAAGGCGGTGTCCAGCCGGGAAAACTGCCTGGGCGGCGACTGCCCCCATCACAAGACCTGTTTTGTCTTGGATGCCCGCAAACAGGCGCTCGCGGCGGAACTGGTGGTGGTTAATCATCATCTGTTTTTTGCCGACCTGTGGCTCAAGGATGAAGGCGTGTCCGAATTGCTGCCCGCATCCAACATGGTGATACTGGACGAGGCGCATCAACTGGAAGACACGGCGACGGTTTTCTTCGGCGAGACCCTCACTACCGGACAGTGCGTGGAACTGGCCGACGATGTGGAGCGCGCGGCGCGAGTACATGCCGGCGACAGCCCGGCGCTGGTGCAGCTTTGCGATGCGCTGGCAAAGGCCGCGCGCGATGTGCGCCTGGTGTATCCCGCCATGCCGGTCAAGCGCCCTGCAGAAGAGCCGTTGCAAAGGGCTGAACTTGGCCAGGCACTGTCGGCATTGGATGCCGCGCTCAATGCGTTAGGCCAGGGTCTCGAACCACAGGCGGAACGCGCGCAGGAACTGGCCCATGGCCGGGCCCGGACCGAGCAGTTGCGGACGCAGCTTGCACGCTGGCGGGACGAAAATACGACCGATCAGGTGCGCTGGCTGGAAACCACTCCGCGCGCCGTGCTGCTGCACAATACGCCCCTGTCGGTGGCAGAGTTGTTCGGCCAGCAGGTCAGGGACGACGCGCGTGCCTGGGTGCTGACTTCGGCGACCCTGTCCGTTGCCGGCGATTTCAGTCATCTGCTCTCGCGCCTCGGGTTGGAGGGCGCCGAGACGCTGGCTGTCGACAGTCCCTTCGATTACGCAAGACAGGGGGTGCTGTATGTGCCGCATGATCTGCCCGAGCCCAACCGGCCGGAACACACCGACGCAGTGGTGGATGCGGCCCTGCCGGTGATCGCGGCAAGCGGAGGGCGGGCCTTTCTGCTGTTCACCAGCCTGCGCGCCCTTGAGCGCGCGCGCGTCAGAATCGAAGCCGCATTCAAGGAACGGGCCTGGAATTATCCATTGCTGGTGCAGGGCGACGCACCCAAGAACAAGCTGCTGGATGCCTTTCGCGCCGCGGGCAATGCCGTGTTGCTGGGCGCATACAGTTTCTGGGAAGGCGTGGACGTGCCGGGTGAGGCGCTGTCGGTGGTCATCATAGACAAGCTGCCGTTTGCGCCGCCGGACGACCCGGTGATCGCCGCGCGAATTCGTCATCTGGAAGCGAGCGGCGGCAACGGCTTCATGGAGTTTCAGTTGCCCGCCGCGGCGATCGCGCTTAAGCAGGGAGCAGGGCGCCTGATCCGCACCGAGACTGACCGCGGGGTGCTGATGCTGTGCGATCCGCGGCTGGTGACCAAGGCTTACGGCAAACGCCTGCTGGCTGCGCTTCCACCGATGACCCTCACCCGCAAGCTGGCGGTGGTCCAGGCGTTTTTCGACCGCGCGAACGCTGATCCGGACGATGCCCAGACGGTTCCCGTATTGCAGACCGGATCAGCAGGATGATCGCAATCAAACCGCTCTTTTCCAGTCTTCTGCTTGGCCTGGCGCTGCTTCTGCCCGGTGCAGCGCATGCCGGTGCCGATGCGTATATTCTGTTGCAGGAGTCGCCGCTGGCCGGGTTTCAGTTCCATGAAGGCAAGGCATTGTGGAAGCAGTTGAAGGAGGGCGATGCCCTGACCCTGACCCGCGAGCCAGGCAATCATTTTGATCCGAAAGCCATCCGGGTCGAGTGGCAAAGTCACAAGCTGGGCTATGTGCCGCGCCGGGAAAATCTTGATCTGGCGCGGCTGATGGACAACGGCCAAGCGCTGCAAGCCCGCATCACGCGCTTGCAGCAGGCTCGCAATCCCTGGGAACGCATCCGCTTTGAGGTGCTTGCGCCAGTTCACTAGCAGGTTCGGAAGCTCATTGGAAGGGAACAAGTGGCTTGCACACGGCCCCTCCCGAAGTCCGTATAATCAAGTCATGAATCTGCTGGCCCTGGACACCTC
>JBAWGM010000419.1:0-5268 GCA_049592895.1 Thiobacillaceae bacterium
GCTTGGGAGCGGCGCGATAAGTGGGTAGCCGGAGCCCGAGCAACCAGATCAGTGGCCGACTCGCCCGAACATTGGTCGAATCGGCATTCTGGAAAGCGGTTACATCTGCTTACACATCCACACGTAATTGACACACCAGCGGAGCATTTCACCATTATCGTAGACGTGTCTGGCATCGAATTTTTCGGGGCCAGGAATTCGAAAAAAGGAGCAGCACCATGAAGATTGCAACTACTCTCAAGACCCTGTCCCTGCTCGGCTTGACAAGCCTGGCCCTGACCGTGGGTACCAGCCAGGCCGATAACGGCTACGGCTATTACGGCGGAGCGCCGAACCCCAATCCCTGGTACGGGGCCGCGCCGAATGCCAATCCCTGGGCGGCCAATCCGGCTTACCAGCAGGCGCAAATCATGGCCACCATGAGGCAACGTCAGGCGCAATTGGACCAGCGTCAAGACCAGCAGATGCAGCGTATCCTGAACGGCATGGAGAGCGGCAAGCTCACCTTGCGCGAAGCCGTCGGTCTTCTGCGCGAACATCTGGCTATCGCCAACCTGGAGCGCAGCTATCTGGCCGACGGCCGTCTCGGGCCGAACGAAATTGTCAGCCTGGAACAGCGTCTGGCTGAAGCGGCAAAGCACATCACGTTTGAACAGCGAGACCGGGAGCAGGTTGCCCCTGTTGGTCGTCCCGGTGATACGGGCCGTCCCGGCAACATGGGCCGCCCTGGCGAGTACGATCGCCGCTGATGTGATTCGACCTGGACCGCAACCCGCGCGCTCTCTGTCGCCAGGGCCATTATTCTGGGCCGGGCAAGTACAGAGGGACGCCAGCAAGCGTCTTTAGGTGGTGCGACAGACGACCGCTATTGCTTCTGTTGCAGACCGTCAACCACATTCATCTGATCGGCAAGTGCCGGCCAAGTGGCCGGCACTTGCTTCACACTTTCCGCTGCTTGCGTGTAACGGCGGTCACGTCTTGCATAGTGAGTCTAATCACGAAAACCATTTCTATTTGCTATGTGCAAAGTGATCGCTTCGTAGTCAGATACCGCCAGGTTTTCCGCGCGAAGTCCGGCATCTATTCCAAGTTTTGCAAACTCTTCTACCTTGAGCTTGTCCGCCAGGGTGTTGCGCAAGGTCTTGCGTCGCATGCCAAATGCGCTGGCCACGATTTCGGCGAACAACTTTTCATCCATCTTTGCGATTCCATTGCCGGGCTTGGGAATCATGCGCACAACAGCGGATTCGACCCTGGGCGGCGGGTGGAAGGCTTCAGGCGGCACGTCGAACAGGGCTTGCAGATGGAAGCGGCGCTGCAGCATAACGGAGAGCCGGCCGTAGGCGGAAGTGGACGGCGCGGCAACCATGCGATCGACTACTTCCTTCTGCAACATGAAGGTCATGTCGCTGATGATCTCGGCGTAGTCCATGAGGTGGAAGAGCAGCGGGCTGGAGATGTTGTAAGGGAGGTTGCCGCAGACCCGGATTGTTCCAGTGGTGCTGCCTTGGCTGGATTGCCGCGGCCCCTCGGGCCTCGCAAGGAGGTTGAAATCGAATTTCAACACATCGCCTTCGTGGATGCTGAGGCGCTCCGGGGGCCAGCTCATTTTCAGCCTGGCGATGATGTCGCGGTCCAGTTCCACCACATGCAGGTGGGGAATGCGATCGAGCAGGGGCCGCGTGAGTGCGCCGAGCCCCGGTCCGATTTCAACCAGTACTTCGTCCGGAGTGGGGCGGATCGCATCTACGATGGCACGAATGATTCCCTCGTCGGTGAGGAAGTGCTGGCCAAAGCGTTTGCGGGGGACGTGCTTCACGGGAATCAGGAATCAGGAATCAGATGACAGAAAAAGGCACGCTTTCCTGCGCTGCCCTCGTCGTGCGGTCTTGCTCAACTTCGCGTGGCCCCGGCGGCGAGCTCGGCGGCAAGGCGGACCGCCGCCAGCAGACTGCCGGTTTCAATTCTTCCCGTTCCGGCAAGATCCAGCGCGGTGCCGTGGTCCACCGAGGTGCGGATCAGCGGCAGGCCGAGGGTGATGTTGACTCCTGCGCCGAAGCTGGCGTATTTGAGCACCGGCAGCCCCTGGTCGTGATACATCGCCAGCACCGCGTCGGCAGGCTGTTTGCGCAATTGTGCGAACAGGGTATCGGCAGGATGAGGGCCCGTCAGGTCCATGCCTTCACTGCACAGGGCCTGCAACACCGGGGCGATGGTCTCGATTTCCTCGCGGCCCAGGTGACCCGATTCGCCGGCGTGAGGGTTGAGCCCGCACACTGCGATGCGTGGATGGGGGAGGCCGAATCTTTCCACCAAGTCTGTATGCAGGATGCGGATGACGGCACTGAGTTCATCGTGTGTGATGGCGCGGGAGACTTCGGACAGGGGCAGGTGGGTGGTGGCAAGGGCGACGCGCAGACCGCCGCCGGTCAGCATCATGACGACCTTCCGGGTCCCGGTCTTCGCCGCCAGATATTCCGTATGACCGGTAAAGGGAATGCCCGCCTCATTGATGACGCCTTTGTGCACCGGGCCGGTCACCATTGCTTGAGCCGATCCAGCCTTGCAGGCGGTAACCGCCCGGTCCAGCAGGCGCAGCACATAGGATGCGTTGCGGGGGTCCAGTCTCCCCGCCTGGCTGGGTTGCTCCAGGGACTCGTGCCAGACCTGCAGGGTGCCGGGCTGATGCGGCTTGGGTGCTTGGTCAGCGGCAATGGCTTGCAGCTTGACCGAATTACCCAATAGTGCGGCGCGCGCGTGAAGCAATTCAATATCGGCCAGCGCGACCAGAGCGCAGGGCAACTCCTGCTGTGCGATCAGCAACGCCAGATCGGGACCGATGCCAGCGGGTTCACCGGTGGTGAGGACAATGGCGGGCAAATTCATGAGGATAAAAAAGGCCGCTCAGGCGCGGCCTTGAATGGCGTCGTCATGGCCTATTCCAGGGGGCGAATTTCCACGTACGCCGAGTCGCGCAGTTGGCGCACCCATTCCTGATAGGCCTCGTCCGCCTTGCGTTCCCGGATGGCCTTGCGCGCGAGGAGTTTCTGGCGCTCCTCGGTGACATCGCGCTGGCGCCGTTCCAGTACCTGGATCAAGTGCCAGCCGAAGGGAGTCTGGATGGGCTGGCTTAATTCGTTGGGCTGCAGCGCATCCAAGGCCTTTTCAAATTCGGGTACTGTGTCGCCCGGGTTGATCCAACCCAGATCCCCGCCCTTGCTGGCCGAGGCGTCTTCCGAGTACTGGCGCGCGAGATCCTCGAATTTCTGGCCGTTTTCCAGGCGTTCGCGAATTTGCATCAACCGGTTCTTCGCGTCGGCTTCCGATACCAGTTCGCTGGGCTTGATCAGGATGTGGCGGGCATGGGTCTGGGTAACCACCATGTTTGTGTTGAGGCCGCGCTTGTCGTTGAGCTTAATGATGTGGAAGCCGTTGGCGCTCTTGATCAGGGGCGCGACTTCGCCTGGCTTGAGGGTCTTGAGCGTATCCACGAACAGGGTGGGCACCTGCGCGCTGGATTTCCAGCCCAGATTGCCGCCCTGCATGGCATTCGGCGCATCGGAGTAGCTGGCGGAAAGCTGGGCAAAATCGGCACCTTTGGCCAGTTGATCGACAATGTCCTGCGCTTTGGCCCGGCGCGCCTGTATCTGCTCCGGTGAAGCGTTTTCGGGCACGGCAATAAGCATGTGGGAAAGGTTGTATTCCTCGTCCCTGCCTTGAGCTGCCTGAGTCTGCAAATAGCCGTCGATTTCCCCATCGGACACGACTATCTTGTCGTCCACATCGCGCTCCCGCGCCCGGGCGATCATGATTTCGTTGCGGATTTCGTTGCGAAACTTGTCGAAACTGGTTCCATCACGGGCCAGCGCGGCTTTCAGTCCCTCGACATCCAACTTGTTCTGCTGCGCAATCCGTTCCACAGTGCGTTCTACCTGGGCCGCATCCACCCGTATGCCCGTGCTGCTGGCGTGTTGCAGGATGGCGCGCTCGGTGATCATGCGTTCCAGCAGTTGCTTTTCCAGCAGGGCCTTGGGGGGCAAGGGCGTATTTTGCTGCCGCAATTGGGCGAGCACTTCCTTGTAACGGCTTTCCAGTTCACTCCGGGTGATGACTTCGTCATTAACCACGGCGGCGATCTGGTCCACCGCCTCGACATTGGCCGCGAGCGTTGGCAACGGACAGAACGCCAGGCTAGTTAGGCTGAGAAGAAATAATGTCGTTTGTATTCGCATATCCGGGAATACTCTGTTTGAGTACGTCTATCGGATTGGAGCCGAGACGGCCGAGACCGTTCAATTCCAACTGGATGAAAAATGCATTGTTGCGACTGTTCTGCGCGGTGGCGAGTCGTTGAATGACACTGCGCAGGGCCCAGCATCCACCATTGTATTCGAGCCCCATCAAGCCCTCCACCAGTTGGCGGTCCTTGAGCGAGTAATTGATTCGCGTCAGGCCGTAAAGGCGGTGGGTCAAGGGCCACTGGCTGGACAGGTCGATCTGCTCGGCTGATCCCTCGATGAATCGATAACCGACGTTAAGCAATCGCCCGGGGCTGGGTTTGTAGCCGACGCTCAGGTTTGAGCGCAGGGTCTTGCTCTTGTCGGTGTTGTATTCCCAGTTTCCGTCGACCCGCACTTCGGACGTGACCTGCCCGCCGAACGCGGCCACCAGGTCGGTGGCCAGGGTATCCCGGGGCGTTTCCCCCGGTAACGTGACCAACTGCTTGTCGAAGTAATAGCGCTGGCCGAAGGTCAGGTTAAGACGTTCAAGGCCAGTTTCTGCGTCGATCAAACGGCTGGTCAGGGCAAGGGTCAACTGGTTGGCGTCGTTGATGCGGTCGCCACCGATGTATTGGTTTTCGCGAAACAACTGGTCGAGGCTCAAGTCCAGCTTGGCCGTGTCAAATACCGGAATCTGACTCTGGTCGCGGAACGGGACATAGAGATAGTAGGCACGTGGCTCCAGGGTTTGCTGGTAGCGTCTGCCGGCAAAATCGAAATCCCTGTCCATGGCCAGGCCGCCATCCAGGCTGGCAATGGGCAGTATGCGGGTGATACTTTGCTTGGGTGCGGAGTTGTCCAGGCTGTAGTAGCTTGCGTGCACGCCGAACTTGGCGTTGAACGTGGCAAAGCTGGTTTCCCACGGCAGCTTGAGCTGCGGATATACGATCAGCCGTGCGCCCTGGGTCTGGGTGGGGTGGGTGAAATAGTCAAATTCTGAATCCAGCTTTCCTTCGAACGCGCCGAACAGGCGGTCGGTCTTGAGCGT
>JBAWGM010000420.1:0-1620 GCA_049592895.1 Thiobacillaceae bacterium
GGCTTCAAGACCGTGCAGGATTTTCTCGACTTTGACCGCTACGTGACGGGCGGGTATTACAAGACCCAGACGCTGCTGGATTTTCTAAGTAACCGCTGATTGAGTTTTTCATGGGTCGCGTTTACACGAAAAATGCTCAGATGCCAGGCGCGCGACGACGGTCGTATTGCACATACGAACCTAGGAGCGCAACACCGCAGATGGGCATGTTGGCCGCTGCGCTCGAAACTCGCCCCAAGGCGCTGCTTGCGCGGGCTCGTTTTCGTGCAAACCCGGAGGGCAGGGACTTGGCGGGTGATCTGCTGTGTCGCGCCGCTTGGCATCGTAGAATGACTACGACCTGCGCGGCACTTCGTGCGCAGCGCCGAAGCGCGAACGAGGGGCCCCGCTTGCGGGGATCGGCACGCGCAGGCGAACATCGTCCGCGCCACCGTATACTGTGCTGCTACGATCCGCTTCACTGCGCACGTGCCGAGGCGCGACGTTGCGCGGGCCATCCCGCCAAGCCCCTGCGCGGCCCATGAAAAACTCAATCAGAGGTTCCCTCGAAGCCATGAAGTGGCTGGTCCTGGGCGCATGCCTGTGGGCTGGCCAGACCTTGGCCGGCTGGCAATTCGCGCCGCCGGTCGATGTGCTGGAAGCCAAGGCCGGCATTTTCCCGCACCTGGATGCGGCCAACCGTCAGGGCTTGGCCTGGTCCGGCGGCTGGGTCGCGGTCGCCTGGGAGGATAACCGCAGCGGCACATCGCAATGCCGTGTGCGCTTCAAGGGGCCGGCAGAACAGGATTTTGGCCACGAAATCCGCCTGTCGTCCCAAGCTTGTATCGAACCCGCGATCATCGGCCTGCGGGACGGCCGTTTTGCCGCAGGCTGGGAGCAAGACGGCGCAGTCTGGCTGACCCTGGTGAAGCCCGGCAAGGATGGCACGCCGGTCAAGGTGAGCCACGCAGAAGCTGCGCAGATCAGCCTGGGCTACGATCCTCAAGGGGGACTTTTCGCCGCCTGGGTCGAGCGCAACGGAGATCACCTGCAACTGCAAGTCGGCAGGCTAGAGCTGGCAGCCAATGAGATCCGTTTGGCCCGATCGAATCCGGTGGACGCGCAACCGCCGATCGAGGACCAGGCCTATCCGGCCCTGGTGGTGAATGCAGATGGAAGCGTGGTCGTGGTGTGGGAAGACCGGCGCTACAAGCACACGGTGATGCTGGTGGCAAACGGCCCTGACGGCGAACATTTCGGCGCGCCTTATCGGCTGATCGACAAAACTCGCAACCTCATTACAGGGCCGGCGGCAAAGCTGGGGGCGGGTATGGGTGCCATGCGGCCGACCCTGGCGGGCTGTGGATCTGGCCCAATAGCAGCGGCGGGAAATGCGGCTGGGGAAGCGGCAGGCGCAGAGCCCTGCGTGGTGGCAGTCTGGCTGGACAAGCGGGATTTTCTGTCTGGCTATGACGTCTACGCCGCCTTCAGCTCTGACGGCGGCCGCTCCTTTTGCCGCAACCTTAAGGTGCAGGACGGATTTGACGAAAGCATTGCCCAGTGGCACGCGGCCGTGGCGGCGAACAATCAGGGTCGCGTGGTCGCTGTGTGGGACGATGACCGCGACGGCAATTCCGATAT
>JBAWGM010000421.1:0-1509 GCA_049592895.1 Thiobacillaceae bacterium
GACTTGTCAATCAGGCACGACAAGGGGCGTGCGTGCCTGAGACACGGCGTTGTGCAATGCACCTGCGGGCAGGGAACCAGGCGGAGCCGGCTCAGGTTGACCACCACAGGCCGCTTGAATCCATTGGGTATATCGCGCCGGCAGAAGCTGAGGCAAACTACTACCGGCAACTCGCCGGTCAGGCCCCCACACCTGACTCAAATAACCAGCCTCCACGATTTCCGGGGCGGTTCATCCCTCAACATGAGGGCCATGCACTCAGGAGGTAAACATGTGGCTTAAATCACTTACGCCGGTCACCAGTACGGATGGCCAGTATGTAAGGCTCACCCTCGAAGGGCGGGATGATGAAAATGTAAGTGTGGACATGCATCTGAATGAATTTGCAGAGTTATTGAGTGTCCTCACCAAGTTCAATATTCAGAGTCGAATCGAGAATGCCTTTCCGGTCGAAAATCCTGAAACGGAATTGCTTTCGACTGACCAGACCTTCCTTCTAGCCAAAGACGTAAGCCTTGTCCGCTGGGGATCGGGTGACTCTGCGCTTCAGATACAGACCACATTGGGTATGCCCGTACAAATTGGGTTTTCTCCCGAGCATCTTGCGTTTCTTCGTCACGCGCTAAAAGAAGATGCTTAGTCATATCCGCCCGACCGGTAATCTCCCAGGAATTAATTGCCACCAAGGAGGTCTACTTCGATATCGAGGCCGATCCTGTGCGGGATGTGGTCTATCTACATGGCTTTGTCGAGCGACAGCATGGGCAGCCTGGCACGGCGACCTTCATCCCTTTCTTTGCCGATGGGATCGATCCGGCCCATGAAGAAGAGGTCTTCCGTAAGGCATGGGCCTACCTGACCGCACGGGTTCAGGACTCCGTCATCTACTATTACTCCAAGTACGAGCGCACTGCCTACCGCAAACTTGCAACGAAGTTCCCCGCCGTGTGCAGCGTGGATCAGGTCAACGAGCTTTTCGGGCTACCGGTGATGGTTGATCTGTACTTCGACGTAGTAAAGAAGGCTACGGAGTGGCCTACCTACGATCAATCCATCAAGACCTTGGCCCAATTCCTGGGTTTCCAGTGGCGAGACACGAACCCCTCGGGCGCTGCATCAATTGAGTGGTATCACCGCTGGATTGAAACGGGAGACTTAGCCATCAAGCAACGCATCTTGGATTACAACGAAGATGATTGCTTGGCGACGGGGGTTGTTGTGGATGGGATTCGCGCGATATGAATGAAAGGTGGAGAACCGCAGCGCTCGATACCGACCCCAGCAGCCGATACCGATCCCAGCAAGGCTCTTCGACATGGTCACCCGAAGGCACCTCCTCCTGATGCCCAACACAGGGCAAGGCGATGGAAGTCTATGGGGTGACACGCGGACTGCGGCGTGATGGTGACCCCATAGAGCAGAAAGGCCACCGCAATGGGTGACCTAAGTGCTTGATTGTAAACTGGTGGCCAGGGGCAGAATCGAACTGCCGACACGCGGATTTTCAGT
>JBAWGM010000422.1:0-3491 GCA_049592895.1 Thiobacillaceae bacterium
GGTCGATTTCGTTCGCCAGCTCAAGCAGGTGCTGCGCCTGGGCAAGGCCGGCGCTGGAGTCGCCGCCGTCGTCGGTGCGGCCGCGCTGTCGTTCGCTTGGGTCAATCTGTTTGATCTGCTCGGGCTCGATACGCGTACCGCGAGCTTCACCATGATGCTCGGCGATGTGTTCTTCGAGCCGGTGCTTTCCGATCGCCTGCTGCTGGTCGCCATCACGCCGCGCGCCGACGAAATGATGCGTCTTTCGAGCGCACGCCGGATCGATTATGCGCGGCTCATTGCCGTCGCCAGCGAGCGAAAGGCCGACGCGATCGCCTTCGATATCACCACCGATGAGGCCAGTGTCGCGGATGCAGCCCTTATTGACGCGGTGCGCGCGGCGCGGCGAAATGGCATGCGCGTCGCGTTCGGCTTCAAGGCGCTGACGCCGGCAGGAGATCCCGTCGCCCTGCCCGGGCTTGCCGGCGCGGGAGCCGCGCTCGGCCTGACCTGCATCGGTCAGAAGCTCGGTAACGCCGTGCTTGGCACACTCGCCATGGGCATCGGCAGCCGGGTCTATGGATCGTATGCCCTGTACGCCGTCACCGACGCGACGAGCATCGAGCACATCCCGCGCAGCGAGAAGTCGCTGCTGGTGCACCATACTTCCGGTGAGTCCAGTGTCCCGTTCTCGCTGCGCGAAGTTGTCGACCGCGCCGATCGCGACTGCCCGGCGCGCCCACCTGGTGCCGAGCTGGCGCGCGTGATCTTTCCGATTTCGCATCGCGAACGCCTGCGCGATCCGGCGCGGCGGATCGATGCCGCAACTGTTCTCGCCGAGCCGCCCGCCCCAGGCACTTGGCGCGGCAAAGTCGTTCTCGTCGGCGTCACGCATCCGCTCGATATGCTGCAAACGCGGCTTGACCGCACCGGTCCGCAGCGCTATGGCTTTGAGTTCCAGGCCGACGCCGTCAACTCGCTGCTGACCGGCGCCGTCGTCACGCCGGTCGGTTTCTTTGCACAATGGCTGCTGTCGCTGGCCATGGTGCTGGCCGCAATCGCCTACCGCCTGTGGCGCATCGGCAAATCGAGGCGGCTCGACGCTGTCGTCCTCCTGCTGGCCGTCGTCGTCTATCTGGGCATCATGGTCTTGCTGTATGCCAAGTTCAGGCTGCTCGTCGACGGCCTTTATCATCTTGCCGCTCTTCTCATCACTTGGTGGATTCTCTCGGCCCTGGAACGGAGGTGGTCCCATGCCAAGACGTAAGTCGTCAGCGCGCACCGTTGGCGCGATTCTCGCCGTGTGCCTCATTATCGCCGGTTGCGCCGGGGCTTCGTTCAGCTTCGGACCGTTGAGCTTCGACACCTCGCGGCCGCGGGCGGGAACCCTGCTTTACGCCGACCCGGGCGTGACCATCACGCGCAGCGGCAAAGAACGCCGCTATGAGCCTGGCATGGAAGTGGTGAGCGGCGATCGCATCGAAACCGCCGAGGGTCAGGCCGTGATCGACTACGACGATGGCAGTGCGGTCATTCTCAACCGCGCGACCCGCATCCAGCTCGGCTCGATCAAGTTGTTTGTTGGCGAGCTTTTCGCGCGGATCAAGAGCATAGCGACCCGCGGCGGCGGCCAAGTGGTCACCAATGAGCTGTCGGCATCGGTCGAGGGCACCGAGTACGGCGTTCGGCGGGACCTTCCGGAAGCCGATGCTGCGACAGGCCATGTCCAGGTTTATGTGCGCGACGGCCACGTGCTGTGCGCGCCCAGCGCCCGCGCCCGCTGGTCGCCGATCACGCTCGCCAGGGACCAGGCGTTCGAGGTCGGCGGCTATCACGCTGCGCCGGCCGCGCACCCAGTGGACGCGCGGGGCCTGTCGCGCTGGGCCGACGACGCCGAACGGCGCCTGCGGAAAACCCGCGCACCGGAAATTCATCCGGGCATCACGGTACCGATCGGACCGCGGCCGGCACCCAGGCCGCCACCCAGTGAACCCAGGACGCGCTATTACCCGTCCGAGGGCTGACCTGACCGGCACAATCGAACAGGAGCAATCTCATGCCCAAACTCTGCGTTAGAAGCTTCGCCATTTCCATCGACGGCTACGGCGCCGGGCTGAACCAGGATTTGCAGAATCCGCTCGGAGTCAGGGGGCCTGAGCTGATGGAATGGTTCTTCCACACGCGCGTGTGGCGCAGCATGCACGGCGAGGACGATGGCGAGAGGGGGGTCGACAACGCCATGGCGGAACAGGGCTTTGCCGAAATCGGCGCCTGGATATTGGGGCGCAACATGTTCGGCCCGGTGCGCGGCCCGTGGCCGGACGAAAGCTGGAGAGGCTGGTGGGGCGACGAGCCGCCGTATCACACGCCGGTCTTCGTACTGACGCATCACCCTCGGGCACCGCTCAGAATGGCAGGAGGCACGGAGTTCCGCTTTGTCACCGAAGGCATACATGCTGCCCTGGAGCAGGCGATGGCCGCAGCGGGCGGCCTGGACGTGCGCCTAGGCGGCGGCGTATCGACGATACGCCAGTATCTGCGCGCCGGCCTGATAGATGAGCTGCATCTTGCCATCCGCCCTGTGCTGCTCGGTTCCGGAGAGCATCTGCTGGGCGGCATTGACACGCATGCCCTGGGCTATGAGTGCGTGAAATACGTTGCGGGCGAGCGCGCGGCCCATGTGTTTCTCAGCAAACGCGTGTGAGTAAGTTTTGAAGGTTGTCCGCCGATCATCACGGAGCGTACCTATCCAACATCATGAACCGCGATCGGCGGCTCATGTCCAACTCAGCCCGACCCTATCCGATCCTTATTCTTACACTTTGGAGGAACCCAAAATGGCTCGTGTCAGCACCTATCTCAATTTCTCCCGCTCAACCGAAGAAGCGTTCACGTTTTACAAATCTGTTTTCGGAACCGAATTCTCCGCGCCGATCGCCCGGTTCAAAGACATCCCGCCTATTGCTGACCAGCCCCCGCTGGCTGAAGCAGACAGGAATCTCGTCATGCATGTTGAATTACCCATCCTGGGTGGGCATGCTCTGATGGGAACCGATGCCCCAGAATCTATGGGATTTTCCGTAACGCAGGGCAATAACATGTTCATCAACCTTGAACCCGACACGCGTACTGAAACTGAGCGCCTGTTCAAGTTGCTTTCGGATGGTGGGAAGGTCGAAATGGCTCTGCAGGAGATGTTTTGGGGCGGCTATTTTGGCAGTCTGGTTGACCGCTTCGGCGTTCACTGGATGTTCAACTGCGCCAGCAAGATCTGACTATCGTTGTCCGGCCCGAGGCGCAGCGGGGATTGCACCGCCATTCTGACTCTTGCCGCGCGCGGGCTATGATGAACTGAGCGAGTTGTTTCGAATCCAACCTAACTAAACCGAACTTTGGCTCTTAGCGCCAAGTAGTGGCTTGTTTGCTATGCGATTTGTGGTGGCGAGCCGATCGTTTACTGGGTACGCGCGGGGTTCACGCCGAGGAGCTTGAAGGCCTTGTCCTGCAAGGGT
>JBAWGM010000423.1:0-2585 GCA_049592895.1 Thiobacillaceae bacterium
ATTCAGAGCTTCAAACTGCCTATGTTGCGGGTTGGATATTTCGATACTCGTGGGGCGATTGGGGTCGTGACGGAGATTGTTGGCTCTAGTGAAGAGGGACATAAGCTGCGTCGTAATCTCAAGTCGGGGAATTTTTAGTTGCTGAAAAGAAAATTGGCGTAACAAGGTCACGCGTTGTTGCCAGGTCTATAGACAGGGCAACTGTGGTTTAGGTTTATTCAACGTCTGCCCATTGGCGCTTGCGCGTCACACACCCTCATCACGGGTCGGGCAGACGTCGAACAAACCTAAACCGGTTCTGCCATCCATGCTGAGGAAAGCGGTCGTTTAGCAGTGAGGCGAGCCAACGACCGGTCTTGCGAGTACAGCGGATGCGCTCATTCGAAAGGCCGTTGTCGCCTTCGGCCGATGAAAAAGATCATGCCGGTGCGAGATTCACATCCTTGACCGGCAACCGATTCACTTCGCTCTAACGGCTCCCGGTAAAATGACCTGCTAACATGCGTGAAATGAAGATATCCGCCGTCTGCTCATTCCCAACCCTTCTGGTTGCCGCTGTAACGGCGATGGCGGGCACTGTGCAAAGCACCAACCCGAGCAACGGCTTGTCCAACTGGCAGTCCGAGGACACGCTGTTCAGCCTTCAGCTTCTTCAGCTCATGCCGGACAACGTGCGTGCCGTGTATTCCAACAAGGGCTTTCCGCACGCGCTGGTGGAGGAAATGGCGGGCTACTGTATGTTCGGCTCCGTCATCCGCAACCTGGCCGACGAACCAATCAGCTACGACGTGGCCGACTGGCGCGCGATCACCGCCGATGGCGTGCGGCACCAGCTGCGAACGAAGACCGAGTGGCTGAAGATATGGCAGAGCCAAGGCGTGGATTTCGGCTGGTCCATCTTGCCCGCGGCCCAGACGCTCGAAGTCGGTGATTGGGGCCAAGGCTTTACTACGGTCAAGCTGCCCCATGGCACGCGTTTCGATCTCGATTATTCCTGGAGGCAACATGGCAAAACATTCCACGCCATTCTCGAAGGGCTCCAGTGCGCCCCTGAGCAACTCCCCGTCCCACCCCGCAAACCCTGAACGGCGTAATGCCCTGATCACCCTGGGCGGGCTCGGCCTTGGCCTGCTGACCGCGGGCACGGCGCGTGCCGCCCTGCCGGAGCCGCCGCTCACCCACATAATGGCCCCGGTCAAACCGCCCAAACCGGCACCCGATTTCAGGCTGCCGGACGTGGATGGCAAGATCCACAAGCTCTCCGACTATCCCGGCAAGGTAGTGCTGCTCAACTTCTGGGCGACCTGGTGCCCGCCCTGCAGGCGTGAATTGCCCTCCATGGAAAGGCTGTATCTGGACCTGAAGGGCAAGCCATTTCAAGTTCTGGCCTGCGACCAGCAGGAAGACGGCGATACCGTGTTCGCCTTCACCGGCCAGTTGGACCCGGAACCTACCTTCCCCGTGCTCCTGGACAACAAGAGCGCCATATCCAGGGCATACGGCGTCCCCGGCCTACCCACCACCTTCCTCATCGACAAGACCGGGCAGATCGCCTATCGGGCCGTAGGCGGGCGTGAATTCGGCCACCCGGCGATCCGTGCACTGATAGAAGAATTGATGGCCGCGTAGCTTGGAGGATAGGCCGTAGTGCATATGGGTAAGCTCACACGGCCTTACTGATTCGCAAATGACCGCTCAGAGGACCATAGCGCATGCGCTTGCCTTGCTGGGTTAAGACCGCTCGGGCCGATGAGCAGGCCGAAGGTCGGCAAAGTTGATTGGCAGGTTCTTGATCAGTTACTAGCCATTCACGGCATCCAATTCTTCTGTGACGCTATGACCGGAGCTGGCCGAATCGAGGCAGCCTAACCCCAAATTTGCTCGCCGAGGACCAGACACTCAAGTTGCTCGGGACCAGTCCCGTCTATTGAAATTCGACAGCCACCTCGCCGGGCCGCTTGTGGCCGGGAGTGTGAGTTCATGCATCAGCCTGTAAGCGCTCGGTGAATAATGCTTTCTCTCCGCGATGGCCGGTTTGGAGACTACGGCCCGCTGGGTGCTCCCGGCCGAGCCTGTGTAAAAACGTAACAGCATTTCGACGCGAAAAAATATGGCCTTCCAAAACGCTCGCTATGCGACGATCGCCAACGAGGGAAGGGTCAACCGACCCCCGAAAACATCGAAATTTGTCTTTTCGCCGCGTTTTTACACAGTCTGGGCCAAAACCGGCCATCTGAGTATTTCTCCCGCAGCAGACATCCGCTCCGGATTATCATTACATATGTGGACAGACAAGCTCGATGAACCGACCTTGAATCAAGTAGTTATTGCATTTCAGTATGTTCGGCGATTATCAATATACGGACCGGTGGGTCCGTTGAATAACTGTTAGGCGTCGTCATTCATGGTCTGTGCAACTCTAAGAAGTGGTGATGCGGAGGACATTCTGTGAGGGCTTCAGATTACTTGACTCTTGATGCTGGCTTAAACAGCAGTGGTCTCGCTCGCGAAATTCGCAGACTGGAAGAGGGCCAGCGTGCGTGGGCGCGAAACATTGAGCCCCTGCATTCGGTTGCGGATCAGCT
>JBAWGM010000424.1:0-2880 GCA_049592895.1 Thiobacillaceae bacterium
CTTTCGAGCAGTTCGAGGGACTCTTGCCAGCCAAGATAGCACGCTTCGACGGGAATCACGTCCGGAATCCCGGCTTGCACCACGCTCAATTCGGTTCCGCAGGACATCGATCTCAAGGATACCGTCACCTGTATGACTCCAGGAAGATTGGGGTCGTCAAATTCATCCGTGTAGCGGATCAACTCGTTTGGCACCAGCTCGAGGTACTCGCCACCAAAGGAATGGCTCTGCCCGGGAGTAAAGTTGGTGAACGACATTTTGAATGTCCCGCCCACCCTGGCTTCCATGTGATGGACAGTGTCGGTAAATCCGTTCGGGGGAAGCCACTTGGCCATCGCGTCGGCATTGAGAAATGCGCGATACACCCGTTCGGGCGGCGCACGCAGAACGCGGTGGAGATGAACAGTGTTTGTGGCCATAATGTTTCTGTCCTGTCCTTGTTGGATTTCAAAGTCAATTTCCACATCGCAGTTCGACCGTATTGCCGGATTCCTCCTGGGAAACTGACATCAGAACCGCGCCCAGCCGACAGGTGTCGAACGGCCAATCGCCATCAGCCGTTCAAAACGCGACAGTCACTCCGCATTTCTCGGCAACCGCAAGCAATTTGGGAACATCGGGCGGGCCGGCGGGGATCTCCTGGTCGATAGCAGTAAAGAGCCGGGCGGCGTGGCTGTTTTGGCCCGCGATCGAGATCATCTCGCCGCCGCCGGCGCCAAAGCGAAAGCCGTGAATTGTGCCCGCGGGCAGGTGGACCAGTGTGCCGGGCGTGGCAGTGATGTTCTCGCCGCCGTGACTGATCTCGACGGTGCCCTTGACGACATAGAAGGATTCGTCCCAATCATGGCTGTGCGGTGGTGGTCCGGTTCCCTCATCGCCCTGCTGCAAGAAAATCTCATAGCTCTGCGTAGATGCATTGGACGCCAGCACGGTGACTGTCTCGCCCACCACATTAAGCGCACGGGCGTATGTATCGGGTGTCACGACAAAGGGTTGAGGCTTCATAGTTACCTACCTCCTGTAGGTTTGGTTCATTTGAAGGTCAATCGTAGTTTGAGGAATGGGCCGTGTCCAGACCGGGTCTCCCTCGGCGCTGGTGACGGCCAGTGTGATCGGCTACCGCCCAGCGCCCAGCGCGCCCCAAAGTTTGAATTCAGCGGCTGCCCTGGGCGGTCTGCTGGATTGATTTGTCGGGCGTCCGCAATTCATTAATTCCCGCTTAGCCGTTTGCCGAATGATATTGCATATGCGGGCGAGCGGAAGAGCAGGATGGGATCATTCGTCGGCTCGATTCCATCAGACATCACGAGCGGGTCGAAGTTGATCTTTTCGCATTCCGCACCCTTCTGCGGCGTCGCAGAAGAAATACTCAATGTCCCGACCTTGACCTCCTTGCGGTTTGCAGGCCACATCAAGGTAGGATTGTCCACAGGATCACCAGGAGCGCCAATCGCCAGCACCATGTCCCAGCGCACAGGTCCATGCTTGAGTCGATCAATCAATTTCTGTTCAAGAAACTTGGGTGGCGAAGACTTCAGTTCCTCATCAGACATATGTTTTTCGCCGTCCTCGGGCACGAAGCGCCAACGGACCAACGTGGTCTTGTTCTTGCGATTCACGAATTTGAACGTATGGATGCCAAAGTAGCTGCAGTTGGCCCAGCTGGGCGGCGGATTGTTCTTGGCCAGGAATGCCGCCTGCGGCAAGCTGTCCGGATGACTTGCCCTGAAAGCCTTGATCTTCTCTGGATCAGGCTTGCCGGTTGCCGGATCAGGTTTCTTGGAGACGATATCGTCAAAAAAAGTCTGTGGCGTCGCCGCGCCAAAGACGGGCGTATTCAGCATTGTCATGTGCTGCAGGCTGCCCCCCGGCAGTCTGAATTCCAGTGCCATGCCTCGCGGAATCCTTGCGGTATCCGGTACCTTGGGATTGCCGCCTGGCATGGAGAAGCGCGCGACGACCCGCAGCGGTTTGCCTGAAAACAGCGTCGAACGCGTATAGACGCGCGCCGCCGGCAATCCGACAAATTCGCCGGCAGCGCACGTCCCCTTGGTGTGATTACGGCGTTCCCCCGGATGTACTCCAAAAGTGCCTTCCAGCGCGGACACCACTTGATCCGGAGTCACGTCTTTTCCCGCCGCCATGCAAAGCGGCGCGGTGATGATCAGCATTCCGCTCAGCAGCTGTGTCGGTACATTGTTTCCTACAACGAACATATATGCTCCTTTCATTTTCTGAAGTCGGACCAGGCGCCAAATGTTTGAATTCACAGGCCTGCGCGACTTTTCGTGCAGGTCCGCCGGAATGATTGCCTAGACTTGGACGCAAGGATAACCCGGCTGGCCCAATCAAGCGCACGGGCATCCGGGTCGGGTGTCGCCGCAAAGGCTTGAGACCTCACAGTTCCCTGCCTCCTGTGAGTCGGATTCAATCGCGAGTTAACCGTACTTTGAGGAATGGGCCGTGTCCGGACACAGTCTCCGCCGGGGCAGGCAGCGGCCAGTGCGATCGGCTACCGCCCGGCGCGGCACAAGGGCGGCGAACAGTGGCGTCGAAGCAGCGCGCGCAGGCCCGGTATGAAGACGTCCGCTACATCGCATGGCTGGGCGTGACGTTGACCGCGACAGCTTCGGACCGGGAAACCCGGGTGCGCTTCAGCGTGCTCATTGAGAGCTATGCCACTTGACGGCCAGGCCCGCTCGCCGATTTGAGGCTGCAAGGCGGCAAAAAATCGGTCGCAGTGCAGCCATCTGCTTGACTCGCTACGTTCGAATCAAAAGTAGGGCGGCGGGTCGGGCAGTTTGCTGCCGCAGGCGCATTGCCCGCTGGTCTTTTCATGGTCATTCATTTTTTTGCATTCCCTGCACCGCACCCACAGGG
>JBAWGM010000425.1:0-14247 GCA_049592895.1 Thiobacillaceae bacterium
GTATCGGAGTGCACGGACCTTGACAGACGCTTGCGGAACATTGCTGTGAGTAAGCCTTGGTAGAATGCTCGTTTTGCCCAATTATATCGATCATGCGCCTGTCCCAGTTCTTCCTCTCCACCAGCAAGGAAGCCCCAGCGGAAGCGGAACTCGTCTCCCACAAGTTGATGCTGAGAGCGGGCCTAATCCGTCGTCTGGGCTCCGGACTCTATACCTGGATGCCCTTGGGTCTCAAGGTACTGCGGCGAGTGGAAGCAATCGTGCGGGAGGAAATGAACCGGGTCGGGGCGCTGGAACTGTTCATGCCAGCCATACAACCCGCAGAATTATGGGAGGAGTCCGGCCGCTGGGAGAAATTCGGCCCACAGATGCTCAAGATCAAGGACCGCCATGAGCGCGATTTCTGTTTCGGCCCCACCCACGAAGAAGTCATTACCGATATTGTGCGCAAGGAAATACGCTCCTATCGTCAGTTGCCGGTGACTTTCTATCAGATCCAAACCAAATTTCGCGATGAAATCCGCCCCCGTTTCGGCGTCATGCGGGCGCGGGAATTCATCATGAAGGACGCCTATTCCTTTCACCCCGACCGCGCCAGCCTGGACCAGGCATACCAGACTATGTATGAGGCCTACAGCCGGATTTTCACTCGGCTGGGCTTGAAGTTCCGTGCCGTTGCAGCGGACACCGGCTCCATAGGGGGATCCGGCTCGCACGAATTCCACGTCCTTGCCGATTCAGGCGAAGATGCTATTGCCTTCTGCGCCAACTCCGGCTATGCGGCCAACGTTGAAACGGCCGAAGCGGTAGCACCGGTCGCACCTCGGCCCCAACCTGGGAAATCCATGGAAAGAATTCCGACACCCGGAATTGGCACCGTGGACGAAGTCACCGCGTTCTTCCACACTGGCGCTGACCAAATCGTCAAGACCCTGATCGCAACGGGCACCTTAGGCCCTGTCGCCCTGCTTCTTCGCGGCGATCATACGCTCAATGAAGTCAAGGCTGCCAAGTTGCCAGAATTGGGAGGGGAATTGCGCCTCGCCGCCGAAGCGGAGATAAAGGCCGCGACCGGCGCGAGTTCAGGTTCAGTTGGCCCGGCGGGCCTGAAAATTCCAGTTGTTGCGGATCGCGCCGTCCTGGCCCTGGCCGATTTCATCTGCGGCGCTAATGAAGACGGATACCATCTGAGCGGGGTCAATTTCGGGCGCGACCTGCCCGAGCCCAAAGCGGCCGACTTGCGCAATGTGGTCGCAGGCGACCCATCGCCAGACGGAATGGGTACTCTGGAACTCTGTCGCGGCATTGAGGTGGGACACGTCTTTCAACTTGGTACCAAGTATTCCCAAGCCATGAATGCCACTTTTCTGGATAGGGACGGCACGACGCAGGTTCTGCAAATGGGCTGTTACGGAATAGGCGTTTCCCGCATCGTGGCGGCCGCTATTGAGCAGAATCACGATGAAAAGGGTATCATCTGGCCTATATCGATGGCACCGTACTTGCTCGTAATTACGCCTATAGGCTACGGCAAAAGTAAGGTTGTCCGCGATACTGCCGATAAACTCTATATTGGGCTTGCGGGTGCGGGAATAGAGCTCCTGCTGGATGACCGGGACGAACGGCCGGGTGTCATGTTTGCCGACACTGAACTGATTGGAATTCCCCACCGTTTCACGGTCAGCGAGCGGAGTTTGAAGGAAAACTTGGTGGAATATCAGGGCCGGCGGGACTCGGAAGCGAAAACGATTCCACTCGGCGAGGCCGTGAATTTCATGCTGGACAAACAGGAACAGGCAAAAAGGAGTTGAGCATGTGGCAAACCCGTCGCACTCGTCAGATGCGGGGCAAGAAATTGAGGCTGCCCGGCCGCCTATTTCTGGTTGGCGCCTTGTGCTGTGTCCTCGCCAGCCCTGCGTTTGGCGGCGCGCAAAAGGAAGAGAATCTGAGTCAGAGTGTGCGCGCCGCGCTGCAAAAGGCAGTCGCAGACGTAGCCGTAACCCGCACCGCGTTCAGCAGCAAGCTTGAGGAAGAGGCTTGGCTGCAGCAAATGTCCAGTAAATTGGCCCGCTTCGTACCCGACGAAGAGGAACGCATTGAACTGCTGACCACCATCCACTGGGAAGCGTCCCGGGCCGGGCTGGACCCTCAACTGGTGTTGGGTCTGATCCAGGTTGAAAGCGGCTTTCACAAATACGCCACGTCAGTGGTCGGTGCCCGCGGCTACATGCAAGTCATGCCCTTCTGGACCCGCCAGATCGGCAGCAGAGAACACAACCTTTTCCAGTTGCGCACGAATTTGAGATATGGCTGCGTGATCCTGCGCCACTATATCGACATCGAAAAAGGCGATCTCTTCCGCGCTTTGGGCCGTTACAACGGCAGCCTGGGACAGCCTGAATACCCCAACATGGTGGTCGGCGCCTGGAAGCATAACTGGGACTATACGCCCATGACCAAGACCGCAATGGCGGGTCTAACGCGACAGGATAATTAATGTCTTGGACTGACAATCGGTCGTCACGATCCCTGGTTCGGCGCTGCGTTCCGCCACCACGCCGTTGAAGGGCGCTTTCAATACCGCATCCGCAAGATTCTTTTGCGCAATCGTCAGGCGGGCATCCGCCGCCATCAATCCCGCCATAGCGCGTCCGTGCTTCAGGCGCGCGGCGTCCAGTTCGCTGGTGGATGTAACTGTCCGCCGATATAGTTCCTCGGCCCGGTCCAAATCTTTTTTCGCATCCCCCTCGTCCAACCGACACCGTTCAACCTCCGCCTGAGCCTCCTTGACGCGGGCCTCATACACGACCGTATTCAGTTTCACCAGCACGTCACCCTTCTTCACCCGCTGGCCCGCCACCACTTTAACCTCTTCCACCACGCCCGGAACACGGGTGGTGAGTTCGACCTTGCCAGCAGACCATGCCGGCAAGGCGCTCAAGCCCAGCAGGACCAGCACCAAGCGTCTCATGATCTTTCTTTCTTCCTGGCCCTTGCCACGATGGCGTCCAGGGGCTCGCCCACCAGGGCTTCCAGCCGGGCCAGCGCCAGCGCCAGACGATATTCAACTCGGGTTTTTCGGATGGCTGCAGCCTGGGTATCCGCCATGGCAAACCCCAGGTTTGTCTTAAGTTCCATCTCATATTCCGCCCGCGCCCGGTCCAGGGCCAGATCACGGTAAGCCACCTGGGTAGTAGCTGCCGGCCTCGCTCCTGTTCTGAGCCATTCGATTTCATCGAGAATGTCCAGCAACTGTTCCGCAATGTCCATCCGGGTTTGCGCCAACTGCGCGCGCAACTTTTCCCGTTGCGCCGCTTCCCGCGCCATGCGCGCGTCCACCCTCTCTCCCTGATAAAGGGGCCAACTGATTACCACTCCGGCGCTCACCGAATCGCGGGTGGTGACATCCCGGCTGTACCCCGCTCCCGCCAGCTCTGCATCCAGACTTGGTCCTTGCTCCCGGCGCACGGCGTCTGCGCGCAAGGCGGCGCCTTCAATCTGCGCCCGCAAGGCACGCATGCTCGGATTTTCCCCCGTTGCAACGGCGAGCAGGACCTCATAGTCAGGCAGGGGAACATCGTTTTGAGGCAATCTGGGCCGTTCCAGATCGCGCGACAGTCGACCGGGGCGATTCAGTGCATCGGCCAGTTTCTCTCTGCTGGCCCGGACCTGTTGGGCTGCCCGGTTGCGCCGCTCGCGCAAGTCCTGATATTGGGCTTCCAACTCGGCCAATTCCGACGGGCTCATCTGACCCAGTTCCAGTCTGGATTTGGCATCGTCCCAGCGCGTATAAGCTACGGCCATATACTCATTGGCGGCGGCATCCTGCATGTCCGCCAGCAACACGTCGAAGAAGCGCGCCATGATGTTGATGCGGCGCGCATCCTTGACTTCCAGCAGATTGATTTCGCGCGCCGAAGTTTCGGAGTGTGCCGCTGCGACCGCCCGGGCATTGCGGCCAAAATCGAACAATGTCTTACGCGCGACCAGGCGGACGCTGTTATCCGCGGCCCAGCGCCCCTCGTCCGGACCGGTGGTCGGGATGCCGCTGCGCAGTTCGCCATCGAGACTGATTGCAAGGTTATTCCGGCTGTCAGCCAAGCGTTGATCCGCCAGGGCCAGGTCCAGATCGGCCTTGGCCACATCTAGCTGGGGGTGCGGTTCGCTCGCGGCCGCAATCGCGTCTGCCAGCGTGAGGGGCTTGTCATCCGCCCAAGCCGCAAGAGGCAAGACCAGGATGAGCCCAGCCAATTGCCGCCTCATGGATAATGAGTAGCCTGAACCTGCTGTTTGTATCTGACGAAGGGCATTTGCTTGTAGGCGCCTTCCACCACATAGCGGCCAAGCAGCAGGAACTCATCCTTGTCCTTGGTCGGACCGGTGTACCGCACAATCAGCTTGCCTTCAAGATCAAAGAACGCGATGACCGGTGTCGCCCTCACCCTGTTCTCAAACGCAAAGTCCTTTTCCAGTGTTTCCCTGCCGTTGAAGTCCGTCATGGGCACATCGCCCTTGGTGTCTATCGGGAAGATGAGAAAATGTTTGCGGTAATAGTCCTGCACATCGGACTGGTTCAGGATTGTGGCCTTCATGCGCGCGCAGAAGGGGCAATCGTCCATCTCGAAAAACAGCATCACCGCGGCCTTGCCTTCCTCCCTGGCCGTAGAGAGCTCAGCACGAAAGTCTCCCAATTTTGGGTTGAAGAAGTAACTGCCGGGATCCCGCGTTTCGGCCCAGGCCGATGACGCGAACAAGGCGAATACCAGCATCAGATAACGCGTCATTTGCCGCCCGTCTTGGCGCTGCGCTGAATATACTCTTCCACCCCCTCCTTGGTGACGCCCCCGAGCTGATGGGCAACCAGCTTGCCTGCGGGGTTATACAGGTACGAAGTGGGCAGACCATCGACAGGACCTACCTGGGAAGCCAACTTAAGCGTCCCAAGCACGATCGGATAGGACACCTGCATGCTTTGGGCAAAGTCCGACACCTGCTTGGGGTTCCGATAATCCATGGCAACGCCGATGACGATCAGATTGTTCTTCTTGTTTTCATATAACGCGACCAGATCAGGTATTTCCTCCAGACATGGCGGGCACCAGGTAGCCCAGAAATTCACCAGCACCCATTTGCCTTTGTAATCCGCCAGTCTGTGCGCCTTTCCCTCGGTATCCGTCAAGCTGAAGGCGTGTGCCGAAAACGCGATCAACCCAAACAGAATCGCGGCCAGCCAGCGGCTCGGATAGAATTTCATTTTTTCCCTTGTCTTGAATGCCATGAGCGATATTCGTGTTGAGAAAGACTCGCTGGGAGAATATCAAGTTCCCGCCGATGCCTGGTACGGTATCCAGACTGCCCGGGCGGTGGACAATTTCCCCATTTCAGGACGCAAGCCCGATGGTGATTTTATCCGCGCGCACGTGCGGATAAAACTGGCCGCCGCCCGTGCCAACTGCCAGCCGGGCTGGCTGTCAACCGACAAGCGCGACGCCATTGTCGCAGCCTGTGAAAAGATCCTGCAAGGGGAATATTTGGACCAGTTCGTTGTGGACCGTTTCCAGGCGGGCGCCGGTACCAGTCACAACATGAACACCAACGAGGTGGTCGCCAACGTGGCCAATGCGGCGTTGGGCGGATCGCGGGGCAGTTATCAGCCCGTCAAACCAAATGATGATGTCAACATGGGCCAGTCCACCAATGACACCATCCCGACAGCCATCCGGCTGGCGGTTCTGGCCAAGCTGCACCGCCTCGTACAAGCAACCCGGGACATGGCTGCGGAGTTCGACCGAATTGCCAGGGAAGAAAAGGACACGGTCAAATCGGGTCGTACCCACTTGCAGGATGCCGTACCCACCACCCTGGGCACAGAATTTGGCGGCTATGCCTGGACCCTGAGACGGGCTGCCGACAATCTGGCGGAATGCCGCGAAAGTCTGGTGCAGATTGGTCTGGGCGGATCCGCGGCCGGCACCGCGCTGAACACTTCCCCCGATTATCCGTTGCGAGTCGCGGCCGAACTGGCCGGACTTACCGGCGAACCCATCGTCTCCAGCCATCTGGCGGCGCAAATGCAATCCATGCTGGATCTGCAGGACTTGTCCGCCCGCACCCGCGGCCTGGCGCTCGAGTTGACCCGCATCTCGAACGACCTGCGTCTACTTGCCTCCGGCCCGCGCACCGGCCTGGGTGAAATCACCCTGCCCGCAGTGCAGCCCGGCTCCTCCATCATGCCCGGCAAGGTCAACCCGGTCATGTTCGAAATGCTGAATCAGGTTTGCTTCCAAGTCCTGGGGCAGGACCACGCCGTCGCACTGATGACTCAGGCCGGCCAACTGGAACTGAATGTAATGATGCCGGCCCTGGGCAGCGCCCTGTTTGATGCCATGGACTGGCTCACCAATGCGATCACTGCCGCCACTGAGAAAAGCCTCAAAGGACTGATCATCAATCGTGAGCGCTGCGCCTTCTTTATCCACCAGAGCGTGGCTCTGGCCACGCTCCTCAATACCCGGATTGGCTACATGCAGGCGGCAGAAATCGCCAAGGAATCGGAAAGAACCGGGCGACCGGTGCGGGAAATCGTGGCACAGCACGGCATCATGGATGGCGCCGAGTTCGACCGACTGGTGCTGGAAGCAGCCCACGGCGGGGATGGCCGCGTAACCAGCGGCTAGACGCTCGCTCCATTCACGGCAGGTAAGACAAAAAGGGTCAGCGATGAACGTCCCCCGCTTCCCCCTGTCCTTGCTCCTTACGGCTTTCCGAGGCATGGGTTAGATAGAGCGCCAGGCCGATCATGGCTATGGCAGCGCCCAGGTACAACAGGTCGACGGGTTGCTCTATTTTCATGTTCAGCGCGCGCTCGAACAGGGTGACGATCAGAATCATCAAAATCACCTTGGCCAACCGCGCTTTCAGATCGTCCAGACTCTCTATCACTAGCATGCGGCTAGACGTCCGGCTGCCCTTGGCCTCGTCGATGTCGCTGATGAACAGCTCGTACATGCCCAAGGAAAAGATCAGCATGAAGGTGGCGATGAGGTAACCGTCCACCACTTCCACCACGTGGGTGATGGTCCGATCGTGCAGTTGTTTGCGCAGCTCGTCGCCCAGCGCCGGATCGCCGTAATGCAGCATGTGTTCCACCAGGTAGATCACGTCTACCGTGGCCAGGTAGAACACGGCGATCGCGGCTGCCATGCTGGCAATCACCGCCGCCAGTACTACCCAACGACTGCGCCACAGCGCAGCCTCAAACAGCCGTTCCAGAATTTTCACTTTGGATTTCTCAATTGTGCCGCTGACTGCACAGATGCAATCGGGAAAATATGGCTGCATTATACTGTTCACCGCAGTCTCACCCATTCTTCCTTCATGAACGATCTGCTTGTCCTTTACTATTCTCAGCATGGCGCCGTAGCTGAAATGGCCCGCCTGATTGCGCGCGGCGTCGAATCCGTCCCGGGCATCCAGGCGCGCCTGCGTACCGTGCCCAAGGTTGCACCCAGGACCGAAACCGCCGAGCCTCCCGTGCCCCCGCAAGGCGCGCCCTACGCGGAACTCAGGGACTTCGAGGAATGCATCGGCCTGGCGCTGGGCAGCCCCACCCGGTTTGGCAACATGGCCGCGGCCCTAAAATACTTTCTCGATGGCACCGGCGGCTTATGGATGAAGGGCACCCTGGCCGGCAAGCCCGCCAGTGTATTCACCTCCACTGCCACCCTGCATGGTGGGCAGGAAACGACGCTGATCTCCATGATGCTTCCCTTGCTGCATCACGGCATGCTCATGGTCGGCATTCCCTACACTCAGGCCGAGCTGACTTCGACTACCACTGGCGGCACGCCATACGGAGCAAGCCACGTGGCAGGCCCCAATGACGATCATCCATTGACCGACGATGAACGCCGCCTGTGCCTGGCGCAGGGCAAGCGCCTGGCGGAAATTGCCGTCAAATTGAAAACATCATGAGCGAACTGGGTACGGAAGCGCGCCGCTTCGTGCGTGCCCACCCACACGGCATTCTTGCCACCTTGTCCAAGAGGCTGGATGGGTTCCCATTCGGCTCGGTTGCGCCATTCGTGACTGATCAATCCGGTGCGCCCGTCATCCTGATTTCGACCCTGGCCGAGCACACTCGCAACATCCTGCAGGACAATCGCGTCAGCCTGATTATTCACCCCTGCGCGGACGACATGCAGAGTGCCGGGCGGGTCACTCTGAGCGGCCGCGCGGTCCAGCTTTCCGATAAAACGCCGCTGCGCAACCGCTATCTGCGCTATCTGCCGCAAGCCGCGCAATACTTCGACCTGCACGATTTCCAGTTCTATCGCATTGATATCACCGCGGTCCGCTACATCGGCGGGTTTGGCAAAATTCATTGGCTGGAGCCCGCCAGCTACCACGCTCCGGTCAATCAGCTCGCCGAGCTGGAAGACGGCACACTGGAACACATGAACAACGACCATGTCGAGGCGCTGATCAACCTGTGTCGCCACGTGCACCAACTTCAAGTTGAATCCGCCGCCATGATCGGCATCGACTGTGACGGCTTCGACCTGCGCGCGGAAGCCAAACTGCTGCGCTTCGAATTCTCTGACCCGGTGCTCGATGCGGCGGGCGCGCGCGCCACGCTGGCGACGATGGCCAGGGCCGCGCGTGCATGATCCGCACCCTTAGCTGGATCGCCGGCGTCAGTCTCATCGCGCTGATTTTTCTGTGCCTGGCGTGGGAATTATGGCTCGCGCCGCTGCGTCCGGGCGGCTCCTGGGTGGCGCTCAAAGCCGTGGCGCTTATGCTGCCCTTGATGGGCATCCTTAAAGGCCGACGCTACACGTACCAGTGGTCCTCCATGTTTATCCTGCTCTATTTCATCGAGGGCGTGATGCGCGCCTGGTCTGACCGTGGCCTTTCCGCACGGCTCGCCCTGGGCGAGGTCGCACTCAGTCTGGTTTTCTTTTCCGCCACAATCTTCTATGCGAATTTGACCGCGCCCTCGCGCGCGGGCTGCAAGGGCGCGCGGTCAAATCACACCTGAGGGTGCGCGCGTTCCAATTTGGAGTGGAGCCGATTGAGCGCATGCAGGTAGGCCTTGGCCGAGGCCACCACGATGTCCGTATCTGCCCCCTGGCCATTGACCACCCGGCCGCTCTTGGCGAGCCGGACGGTGACTTCACCCTGAGAATCTGTGCCGCTGGTGATGTTGTTGACGGAATAAAGCAGCAGTTCCGCGCCGCTGTTAACCACCGACTCCATTGCCTTGAACGCCGCATCCACTGGCCCACTGCCATCCGCCTGGGCATTCTTTTCGCTGCCCTCGTCGGCGATCACCAGGCGCGCATGCGGAGTTTCTCCCGTTTCCGAACAGACCTTGAGTGATATCAGCTTGAAACGTTCGTGCTCGGCCGCGTAGCCGGCGTCGCTGACCAGGGCCTGCAGGTCTTCATCAAAGATCTCGCGCTTCTTGTCGGCCAGTTGCTTGAAACGGGAAAAGGTGGCATTGAGCGCCTCCTCGCTCTCCATGACCATGCCCAGTTCCGCCAGTCTGGTACGAAAGGCGTTACGGCCGGACAGCTTGCCCAGGGTCAGCCGGTTGGCATTCCAGCCCACGTCTTCGGCGCGCATGATTTCATAGGTCTCCCGATGCTTGAGCACGCCATCCTGGTGAATGCCCGACTCATGGGCAAAGGCGTTGGCGCCCACAATGGCCTTGTTGGGTTGGACCGGGTAGCCGGTAATGGTGGAAACCAGCTTGGAGGCCGGAACAATTTGGGTCGCGTCGATGCGGGTGTCACACGTGAACACGTCCTTGCGGGTGCGCACCGCCATGACGATTTCTTCCAGCGACGCGTTGCCCGCCCGCTCACCCAGGCCGTTAATGGTGCATTCAACTTGACGGGCGCCCGCCATGACCGCAGCCAGGGAGTTGGCAACCGCCATGCCGAGGTCGTTGTGGCAATGGGTGGACCAGATCACCTTGTCGGAATTGGGTACGCGCTCGATGAGCTGGCTCATCCGCTCCCCCCACAGCGCGGGTATGGAATAGCCCACAGTGTCGGGCACATTGATGGTCGTGGCGCCGGCGGCGATCACGGCCTCGAAGATGCGGCAGAGGAAATCCAGTTCGGAGCGGACCGCGTCTTCGGCGGAGAATTCCACATTGTCCGTATACTCACGCGCCAGCTTCACCGCCTTGACCGCGGCGTCCAGCACCTGATCGGAGCTCATGCGCAGCTTCTTCTCCATGTGGATGGGCGAAGTGGCGATGAAGGTATGAATGCGCCCGGAACGGGCCAGTTGAATAGACTCGCCGGCGGCGCGGATGTCGCGCTCATTGGCGCGCGCCAGTGAACAGACGGTTGAATCGGCTACGGTTTCGGCGATGGCCTTGATGGCCTCGGCATCCCCCGGGCTGGCGGCGGCAAATCCGGCCTCGATCACGTCCACGCCAAGCTTTTCAAGTTGACGGGCGATGCGGATTTTTTCTTCCTTGGTCATGGACGCGCCGGGGCTCTGCTCGCCGTCGCGCAGCGTGGTGTCGAAAATGTATAAACGATCTGTCATGACAGACTCCTGAGTGGGCTTTGCGAATTCATCCCGCCGGGGCGGGCACGTGGATACAGCGGAGGGGGAAAAGGTCTTAGCGCGCGGGGCGCAGCAGCAGGGTGCCGAACTGCATGTTCGACAGGCAGATGAGATAGGAGGGAGAGGCCAGATTGGACATGATTTAGATTGTAATTATTTTTGGCTCTCAGGCAAGCCCTGAGCAGCGCTTTTTCGCTGTTTCATCCAGTTCCATGTGGTGTACACGTAACCGGACAGGCCATAGGCGAGAAAAAGCAGAAACAAGACCTCTGGCGGACTCATGGATACCAGAATGAAGAATAGCACCATCAGCAGCACCACAAAAAAAGGCACGCTCTTGCGCAGGTTGATTTCCTTGCCACTATAGAACTTGAGATTGGTCACCATGGTCACGCCGGTAAACAGGGTGAGTGCAAACGCCAGCCAGGCCACCTCGGCTCCGGGGATGTCATATTCGACCAGGACCCAGACAAAGCCGGCCAGCAGTGCGGCTGCGGAAGGCGAAGGCAGCCCCTGGAAAAAGCGCTTGTCCGCCACTTCGAGCTGAGTATTGAAGCGCGCGAGGCGCAAGGCCGCGCCCGCGCAATGCACGAAGGCCGCGATCCAACCCCATTTTCCCAAGCCTTTGAGCGCGAAGACATACATGACCAGGGCCGGCGCGACGCCAAACGAGACCATGTCAGAAAGGGAGTCCAGTTCGGCGCCGAACGCGCTCTGGGTGTGAGTCAACCGCGCCACCCGACCATCGAGCCCATCCAGCACCATGGCGATGAAGATGGCCACGGCCGCATGCTCCCAACTCCCGTTCATGGCCTGGACGATGGAATAAAATCCGGCAAACAGCGCACCGATGGTGAACAGATTGGGCAGGACGTAGATGCCCCGGTCGCGAAAGCGCGGCCGGACTAGTTGATCTTTGCTGTGCTTGAAGTCGAGCATGGCGCCATTCTAGCTGAACGTCGCGTCCGCGACACGCCAGACCCACTAGCCTCGCAAGCAGGCGAGGGCCGGGGCATGGCAGAGGATCAGGGTGAGCGCGCCGATCCTTATCCCGGCCCGCTGTCGTACTTAATCGTTATGCTTACCAGCGCGCGAGTATGGTCTTGGCTGCTTTTACCTTCTGGCCGATGCTAACTTCCGGTCTGGCAGCCGGGGGTAAGTACACATCGACTCTGGAACCGAAACGTATGAAGCCGTAGCGCTGCCCGCGCGCTAGAGTATCACCGGTGCGGACGTAGCAAAGAATGCGGCGTGCAATCAGCCCCGCGATCTGCACGAAAGTAATATCACCCCGCTCCGTCCTGATCCACAGGGCATTGCGCTCATTCTCGGTGGATGCCTTGTCCACCGCTGCATTGAGGAAGGCGCCAGGGTTATACCAGCGGCCCTTGATCTCGCCGTCTACCGGGCTGCGGTTGGAGTGAACATTGAACACATTCATGAACACGCTGATCTTGATGGCATCGCGCGCAAGATACGGGTCAGTGGTCTTTTCCACTGCCACAATCCTGCCGTCGGCGGGCGATATCACCGCGTCGGCATCGACCGGCGGCACCCGCGCCGGATCGCGAAAGAACTGCAGAACAAACAATGTCCACAACCACAGCGGGGCCGACCATCTTCCCCACGCCCAGGCGGCAAGCAGGGAGACTGCCACGGAAACCACGAGAAAGACCCAGCCTTCTCGGGCAATGATGGGGTGTCTCATATCATGGGGTAGGGTTCAGGGCCAGGATTCAACGAAGGAAAGAAAGGCGGCGCAGCCGCATAACGCTCTGATCCCTGAATCCCGATTCCTGACCCCTAGTTCTTGGTTTGGTCAACCAGTTTGTTCTTGGCAATCCAGGGCATCATAGAACGCAGCTTCGCGCCCACAACTTCAATCTGGTGTTCAGCATTGAGGCGACGCCGGGCGGTCATTTCAGGATAGTTCATGCGACCTTCGAGAATGAAACGCTTTGCGTAGTCGCCATTCTGAATGTTGGCCAGTGCCTCCTTCATGGCGGCGACAGACTGGGCATTGATTATCTTGGGCCCGGTCACGTATTCACCATACTCCGCGTTGTTGGAGATGGAGTAGTTCATGTTGGCGATGCCGCCCTCATACATCAGATCGACGATAAGCTTGAGTTCATGCAGGCACTCGAAGTAGGCCATTTCGGGCGCGTAGCCGGCATCCACCAGCGTATCGAAACCGGCCTTGACCAGTTCGACGCAGCCGCCGCACAACACGGCCTGCTCGCCGAACAGATCGGTCTCGGTCTCTTCGCGGAACGAGGTCTCTATCACGCCCCCCTTGGTGCCGCCGTTGGCCGCCGAGTAGGACAGCGCGATGTCCTTGGCCTTCTTGGACACATCCTGGTACACGGCAATCAGGGAAGGCACGCCGCCGCCCTCCTTGTAAGTGGAACGCACCAGATGGCCAGGCCCCTTGGGCGCAATCATGATCACGTCAACATCGGCGCGCGGAACGATCTGGTTGTAATGGATGTTGAAGCCGTGGGCAAACGCCAGCGCCGCACCCTTCTTGAGGTTCGGGGCGATTTCGTTGTAGTAGACCGCATACTGTTGCTCGTCGGGCACCAGCAGCATGACCACGTCCGCGTCCTTGACCGAATCGCTGACTTCCTTGACCACCAGACCGGCCTTCTTGGCCTTGTCCCAGGAGGCGCCGCCCTTGCGCAATCCGACAGTCACCTTGACGCCAGAGTCCTGCAGGTTGTTGGCGTGCGCATGGCCCTGCGAGCCGTAGCCGATGATGGCGACTTTCTTCTTCTTGACGATGGACAGGTCAGCGTCCTTGTCGTAATAGACCTTCATTGTGCTTCCTTCTTGCTTGTTCAGATTTTCAAAGTGCGATCGCCGCGACCTATTCCGGAGGCGCCGGTACGCACGGTTTCCAGTATGGCAGTTTCATCGATTGCTTCGAGAAAAGCGTCCAGCTTGTAGCCCGGTCCGGTCAGTTCGATGGTGAAGGTCTTGTCGGTCACGTCGATGATGCGGCCGCGAAAAATATCGGCCATGCGTTTCACTTCTTCCCTGTCCGTGCCCGCAGCACGCACCTTCAACAGCATCAGCTCACGCTCGATGTGGTTGCCGTCGGTCAGGTCCAGCACCTTCACCACATCGACCAGCTTGTTGAGCTGTTTGATGATCTGCTCGATCACGTCTTCCGAGCCGGCGGTGACAATGGTCATGCGCGAAAGAGTGGCGTCCTCGGTGGGCGCCACGGTCAGGGATTCGATGTTATAGCCGCGCGCGGAAAACAATCCCGCCACGCGTGACAGCGCCCCGGCTTCGTTTTCCATCAACAGAGAAACGATGTGGCGCACTATAGCTCCTCCGCCAGGATCATTTCGGTGATGCCCTTGCCCCCGGGCACCATGGGGAAAACGTTCTCCTTCTGGTCGGTGAGAAAGTCCATGAACACCAAACGTTCCTTGAGGGCCGGAGAAAAAGCTTCCTTGAGCGCGGGCTCCACATCTCCCGGCTTTTCGATCTTCATCCCGATGTGGCCATAGGCTTCGGCCAGCTTGACGAAGTCCGGGAGGGAGTCAATGTAGGACTCGGCGTAACGGCTGCCATAGAAGAATTCCTGCCACTGCCGGACCATCCCCATATAGCGGTTATTGAGGTTCACCACCTTGACCGGGATGCGAT
>JBAWGM010000426.1:0-2642 GCA_049592895.1 Thiobacillaceae bacterium
TGGTGTGACATCCAGCAGCAGCACGTCCTTGACTTCGCCCTTGAGCACGCCGCCCTGAATTGCGGCGCCGATGGCCACGGCCTCATCCGGATTTACGTCCTTGCGCGGTTCCTTGCCGAAAAATTCCTTCACCTTGTCCTGCACCTTGGGCATGCGGGTCTGGCCGCCGACCAGGATCACGTCGACGATATCGGAGACCTTGACGCCGGCATCCTTAATGGCGATTTTGCAGGGCTCCATAGTGCGTTCGACGAGGTCCTCCACCAGGCTTTCAAATTTTGCCCGGGTGATCTTCATCGTCAGGTGCTTGGGTCCGGTGGCCGGATCGAAGGCGATGAAGGGCTCGTTGATGTCGGTCTGCTGGGAGGAGGAGAGCTCCTTCTTGGCCTTTTCCGCCGAGGTCTTCAGCCGTTGCAGGGCGAGCACGTCCTTGGACAGGTCCATTCCCTGATCCTTCTTGAACTCTTCAATGATGTAGTCCACCAGACGCTGGTCGAAGTCCTCGCCGCCCAGGAAGGTGTCGCCGTTGGTGGACAACACTTCGAACTGATGCTCGCCGTCCAGTTCGGCAATTTCGATGATGGAGATATCGAAGGTGCCGCCGCCCAGGTCATACACGGCGATTTTGCGGTCGCCTTCCTTCTTGTCCATGCCAAAAGCCAGGGCTGCGGCAGTGGGTTCATTGATGATGCGTTTGACTTCCAGACCGGCAATGCGGCCCGCGTCCTTGGTGGCCTGGCGCTGGGAATCGTTGAAGTAGGCCGGCACCGTAATGACGGCCTCGGTGACTTCCTCGCCCAGGTAGTCCTCTGCGGTCTTCTTCATCTTGCGCAGCACTTCAGCGGAAACCTGCGGAGGAGCGATCTTCTGATCGCGGACTTCAACCCATGCGTCGCCGTTGTCGGCCTTGAAGATCTTGAACGGCATCAGGCCGATATCCTTCTGCACTTCCTTCTCTTCAAACCGGCGGCCGATCAGGCGTTTAATCGCGTAAAGGGTATTTTTTGGGTTGGTCACGGCCTGGCGCTTGGAGGCATCCCCGACCAGGATTTCGCCATTGTCCGTATAGGCCACGACAGACGGCGTGGTGCGCGCGCCCTCGGAGTTCTCGATGACCTTGGGCTGGCCGTTTTCCATGATCGCCACGCAGGAGTTGGTGGTTCCCAGGTCAATTCCAATTATCTTTCCCATGATGGTATTCCTTCTGTCAAATCAATGAACTGCTAAACAATATTCGGGCAAAATCCGGATTTTCAAGTCTTGGCTTGCGCGACCATCACCATGGCCGGCCTCAATACTCGATCGTTGATCAGGTAGCCTTTTTGCAGCACGCTGACCACGGTGTTCGCCTCCTGCTCGGATTCCATCATGCCGATGGCCTGATGGCGGTGCGGATCGAACTTCTCGCCCAGCGGATTCAGTTCCCTGACATTGAACTTGCCAAACGCGTTGGCCAGTTGCTTCAAGGTGAGTTCGACGCCGTGCTTCAAGCTGTCAATGGACGCGTTGTCCGCAGCCATGGCCGCTTCCAAACCGTCTTTCACCGCCAGCAACTCGCCGGCAAATCCCTCCACCGCATACTTGTGGGCGTTCGCAACATCCAGTTGCGCGCGTTTGCGAATGTTGTCGGCCTCCGCCCTGGCCCGCAGCCATGCATCATGGTGCTCCTGCGCGTTCAGCTCGGCCTGCTTCAGCAACTCTTCCATGCTGGGCATGGTCTCGGGCTGGTCATCTGTCCCGCCCTCGGTCTCGTTGGTCACGGCGTCTTCAGCCATCTACGGATTCCTCGATCAACTCAAAACCTTTTACTTGATTGGGGCATTAGCGGCAGTTTCAAGCCCCCGCGCTGATTTTTTGCCTTGGCATTTGTTTGCTTCATTCCCCCGCATCCGCTAGAATCCCGCGCTCTCGGAGAGGTGGATGAGTGGTTTAAGTCGCACGCCTGGAAAGCGTGTTTAGGGTAATACCCTAACGCGGGTTCGAATCCCGCCCTCTCCGCCAATCAACGTAAAGCCTCTATCCAAGGGGCTTTTTGCTTTGTGGCGTCCGACAGGTGAACCATCCAAGTGGGTCATTCAAGCCAAGAAGGAAATATGATCGTTCAATAAGCCCGCACGCTTGCCGAGATACCTAAAATCGACCACAATAAGGCACCTATTTCGGCATCCTATCGGGGCTTTCCATGGAACAAGTTCTGGCTTCCCGCTCGGTGAGCATCACCGAACTTAAACGCAGCCCCAGCGCGGTGCTGGCACAGGCCGGTTCCGAAGCCGTGGCGGTGCTGAATCACAACCGCCCGGCCGCCTACCTGTTGCCACCCCACGTCTATGAAGCCATGCTGGAACGTCTGTCCGCCAACCTGCGGCAGACCATACAGGAAGGCATCGACAGCGGCCCGTCCATCCCGGCCGATCGGGTGTTCGTCGAACTAAACGCCCGCTACGCCGACCCCAAGCCCGCCATCAAGCCACGCCGTAAGCGCACGGCCTGATGGCTGCGGTCACCTTTTCGCCAAAGTCTCGCCAAGACCTGCTCGAGATCGGCGATCACATCGCCAAGGACAGCCGGGCCAACGCCCGCCGCTTCGTCGGCAAGTTGATGGAGCAATGTCAGCGCATCGGCCATGCTCCGCTGGCCTACAC
>JBAWGM010000427.1:0-2606 GCA_049592895.1 Thiobacillaceae bacterium
ACGCGTTGGAAGCGGCGCGCAGAAATTGGCTCCATAAGCCAGCCTTGCCGGCCAATCGCAATCCCTTGCTGGGCAAATGGGCCCGTCCTGCGTCGAGCCGCAGCACTTCGTCGGACCCGTTCGGTCAGCTGAGTGCAATGATGAAGGGCGGATTATGCGAGGTCTTGTTCGGCGGCGATGGCGTCTTTGAGTTTCGTCCACACACTTTGGTCGGTATTGACCCAAGCATGCGTGAGCAGGAACTCGACGAGGTCGAATACCGGGGAGATGCTCATCATGTGGTCGTCCTGCCGAAAAGCACGTTGAAACTGATGGTGTTTGACTTCGACGGCCCGAACCGAATCAATTGGTCTGGTCAGCATTGTGTGCTCGTGCGAGCAGGCGCCACATCCACCGGCGCTGCGGCGACGCAGCCCGCACCGGGAGCGCGAGAAACGCAGGCGACGGCGCCTGCTGGCGATGCCAGGCAGGTGGGAGGCGTGTTGTCGCTTCTAATCAGTTCCAAGACGCCAGGCAGCATCAACGTTAGCGGTCGCCTTTTGTGGGTATTGAGCAAGGATGCCCAGGCAGCGCTGATCGAGGGAGGCCTGCAGCCCACGCCTAATGGAACCGTTCTTCAAAACTGGGTACGGGCGTGCCGAAGCCGTTTGCCATCGTGCCAAGAAGGTGCAAAGGCGCTCAAGAACTACACGATCGGCATCGCGACCACGGATGCCACCGGCCATGCGCAAAGTCCGCGCTTGCCCGCTGCGCGCTATTGGATTTTCTGCGATGGAAAGGTCGGCACCCGACACATGATGTGGAACCAACCCGTGGATCTGAAAGAGGGACCCGCTTCGCTCACACTGGATGAGCGCAACGCAATGCCGGTTGACTGAAGTATGAACCAATGAAAGTGCAGGAGTCTCCATGACCCGATACGGAGGATTATTGGCGGTTTTGTTACTGTCGGCGTTGCCGCTGTCCAGCTGCTTTAAAAGTGATACGCCACTCATCTCGGTGTTCGACAGCGTCACGCCGGTCCCCGAAGGCCGCTACACCTATGTCGATACCGACAAGTCCACGAAATCCGTAATCATCACGCACGACGGGACCGCCACCAAGATGATATCAATCAAGGACGACGGCTCTACACATATCGATAGGCTTCTCATGCAAGAGCTAGACAATGGCTACTACATCGTGATGGACTCCTCGAATGACTACGCCCTTATCAAGGTCAATCCCCAATCAATTGTTTATTTCGATGCGAGCAAGTACTGCAACAAGCTTCTTGACGTGGCGCGATCCGCGGGCAAAAGCATCTCCGAATACGGCGTCGTTCGGGTGGATGGCAGTAAATGCGAGTTCAACGACATCGACAGCATCAAGGTCGCGTTTGCTGCCTTGGCCAACAGCGGCACCCAACTGTCGAACGGGACATTTTTAGTTAATGGCCTTGTAATTGGCGGCATTTATAGACGGCAATAGCGGATTACCGTCATGGTGTCGTCGCGATTCCGTGGATCGGCGTGTCGAACCAGGTGTTGTTCATGGTGCGGCACAACACAGGATTCGCTGGTTCACGATTCATAGGGAACTCAATAAAGAAAGCGGGAGGTTTTATGAACCGGTTCAATAGATTTCTAGCGGCCACATGCCTCTCGGCAGCTACGTTATTGCCCACTACGGCACAAGCGGTGGAGTTCAGGCAGTTCGACAGGATGAATATAGAGGCCCAGTCTGAATTTGTCGCGGTCATGATCAATACGACGCAAAAAGCCCTGAAGAGCGATGGAAGAGCGGATTTCGCGGTCAAAATGGAACGTCTTTTTACCACGATCGAGCCAGGCGATTCCATGCCCCTGGGACTAGTGGAATACGTTCGGAACGAGGCGCGGGCGCGCCTGGCCGATGCAAAGAGGGCCGAAAAAAATCCCAACGCGCGGCGGCTCGATGTGGAAGATGCGTTGTTCGTGACCCTGAAGAAGAATGGCATTGTGATGTCGAGCAAAGCCATGAACGCCGTCATTGACGCCATGGCGCATTTCCACGCAGAGACTTACGCCGAATTCGAAGCGAAGCCTCCGGCGGAACAGCGCCGATTCATTGCACTGCTCGTTAGCTTGGCTTGGCCCGACTACTGTCTTCGCGACGAAGTGAAATCTCAGATAGAGCATAGTAAGGGCCTCGGCTTTCTTTCCGATCCGGATGAAAAGCGAAACATGCTTGCCATAATCAATATGCAGTTTCCGAGCGAATCCCCCGACCAGCCTGGTTTTGCCGACCTTGCGAAGCAGATAGAAGCAGGGTACGAGAAATCGCCTGATAAGACTGGCCCGTTCTTCGAGATAACGATCTATGTTCTCAATCAGCTCGATGCGCAGATTGTGAAGAGAATGGATGAGATGGAAGCTCACACGGTGTCATTGCCGGATGGGCGGCATGTCTTTAAGGACAAGAATGGAGATCTTTGGGCGGTCAAGAAGGGACTTCCTGACACAAGACTTGAGGGGAGCGATAAAGAGCTGGCTGAACGGCTCGACGAATGCATGACGAGACGCGGTATTAACAATGGCGTGGAGGGGTTGGCAGCCTCCAGGGATGAACTCGGCATCCCCAGCAGC
>JBAWGM010000428.1:0-5100 GCA_049592895.1 Thiobacillaceae bacterium
AGTGCGTTCGGTCTTACTTTCCGCCACCTTGTCACCCGGCTATTACGGATTCCGTTCGTTGCGGATTTCTTCATCGGCCGCGACCTCCGGGACGACATCAAGCTTCCCGACTATGAATTCTAGCGAACGAGCCTTCCGACCGTCCTTGAAGCACTCAACAATGTGCTCCAGCCGACCGGCCTGCCTCAGCCTTGCTACGGCAGGTCGGCGGGGCTAAGGTAGGGCGTCATGTGGAAATGATTCACGGTCGCACTTGGAAGGAGAGAACGCCATGAAGCCGCGACTCAACGTCATCACTCTTGCCGTTAATGATCTCGAGAAGTCACTCGTGTTCTATCGCGACGTTTTGGGTCTCCCAACAAAGGGAATTATTGCGACAGAGTTCAAAGGCTCAGAGACTGAACCCGCAGGAGCCGTGGTCTTCTTTGAGTTGCAAGGTGGCTTGATCTTTGCGCTATATCCACGCAAAGAACTTGCCAAGGACGCAAAGGTGCCAAACAGCGCAGCGAGCTCGTTAGAGTTTAGTCTGGGGTACATAGCAGGGAGCAGGAAGGCCGTGAATAGACTTCTTGAAAAAGCACAAGCCGCGGGAGGCACGGTAACGGATAAACCACATGATAGAGCATGGGGTATCTACTCAGGATATTTCAAAGATCTCGACGGGCATCTGTGGGAGGTCATTTGGAATCCGAAGATGCCAATCGAAGAGTAGGACCAGTCAAGGCAAGGGAAAAGGAACGGAAAGGGTCTAGAAGAGCGAACGGATGCTTGGGTGTTTGCCCACCTCCGTGTTCAGCGCCCATGATGTTCTTGCTTGTTTTCGACGGCGCTGTTTTCATTGAATCCGGCGCGATCAATGTCAGCAACTTGATTTGCAAATGGAGGCAGTGCTGTGGCTCCTTCTCTCGAAGTCTTCGTTCCCGACGCGCTATGGCTTAGGGGCTACGTCGTCTCTTTGGGCGGGGCGCGGATCAACGCGCGGATGACGGTGATCAAGCTCCGGAACGGCGAGATCCTGATCCACTCCCCGTGTGCGTTCGACGAGGCGTTGACCGCTGAGGTCGCGGCGCTGGGGCCGGTCGCGGCGATCATCGCGCCAGGCAATTTCCACTGGCTCCACGTGCGCTCGTGTCAGCAGGCGTTTCCCCAGGCGGTGACCTACATCTGCCCTGGCGTCGAGAAGCGGGCGAAGGGGCTCACCTTCGACGAGGTGCTCGGCGACGAGGCGCCGGCACTGTGGGCGGGCGAGCTGTCACAGGTCTTTCTGCAGGGAACGCGCGTGATGCGTGAGGTCGCGTTCTGCCACCACGCCAGCAAGACTCTCATCCTCGTCGACGTGGTTGAGAACGTCACGGCGGCCACGCCCGGTACCAACTGGCTTCTAAGGTTCTTGTTTCGGACGATCGGGATGTGGAACACGCCCAGCCCGGCGCCCGAGTACCGGCTTGGCTGGGGTGACACGGCGCTCGTGCGCCAGTGCATGATGCGCATCCTCGAGTGGGACTTCGAGCGCGTGATCCTCTCCCACGGCGACCTCATCACCAGCGATGCCAAGCGGCTCATCACTCATGCTTGGCGGAGGATCCTGGGCCGAGCCTTACCCTCGACGTCGATCGGCGACGGCTCGCCGCGCGTGGCAAAGTGACGCGACGAAGGATCTCATCGGGCTTGATAGTGGAACCAAGCGTGACCGCACGAAAGTGCTGAAGCGAAACGCCACCGAGCGCGACGGTCTCGACGACCGGACGGGTGTCATCGAGACCGTCGAACGCGAGCAGATCGACGATCAGTATCCAGTGCACGGACCCCTCGTTGCAAGGGACCTGTCGCGGCAAGCCGCGCCAGAACCCTGAACTCAGACGTTGGGCGTTATAGGAGTTGAGCCAGTGAGTATCAGGCCTGACTACGAAAGCAGGAATCGCCCCCTCCGGCCCGTAAAGCGCGGGAATTGGAACCGATGGCCGAACTTTCGTCGCGTTTTCAGAGTCTCTGCAGTTGAACGTCCATCGGGATGATGCACGCATGCTTTCCGGCCGCTGCTCTCAGGCGTGGCCGTGTTCACGCATGGAACCCCCTAACGACCAAGTGCACCGACTAATCGGCTCGGTTTAGATCCTAGTGGCCTATCGGGGTTTAACCGGGTATCTTCGACTACCCTTCGATGTCTCGGCAGGGGATCTCAAATGACGGGTGGGCAACGGTGATGCATCGATGTGATCTATCCAGGATTGTCTTACCGATTTCGCTCTGCGGCGCAGTCCTGGCCGGCTGCGCTGCGGTGGGTCCGGATTTCAAGACTCCGGCGGCACCCTCTGTGTCGAACTACCTCCGTGCAAACTCCCCAACCACGACGGTGTCGTCCCCAGGTGTGCTCGGCAACGCGCAAAGCTTCGTAATCGGACAGGGCATGCCCCCCGATTGGTGGACAAGCTTCGGCTCGGCCACGCTCGACGAATTGGTGAGCAAAGCCCTGTTGGGCAGTCCAAGCTTGGCCGCTGCCGAGGCTGCCTTGCGCCAAGCAAGGGAAATCCATGCGGCGCAGGCCGGCTCCACCCTCTATCCAACGGTCGACGCCAACCTCGGTGCCAACCGCAGCGTGTTCAGCCCTGCAAGCGTTGGCCAGAGCGGCGGCTCAGGGAACGTGTTCAACCTCTACAACGCCGGCATCGCGGTCAACTACAACCTCGACCTGTTTGGCCACAACCGTCGCGCACTCGAAGCGCTCGCCGCCCAAGCCGACTACCAGGCCTTCCAGCTTGCCGGGGCGCGCCTGACCTTGGCCGCCAACGTCGTCACCGCTGCTTTTGCGCAAGCGCAATTGGCGGCACAGATCGAGGCAACGGAAGCGATCCTGCGCGCTCAGCAGGCCCAGCTCGACATCGCACGCAAACGCCTGGAGCTTGGTGCCGCCGCCAAGACCGATGTGCTGACGCTGCAAACCCAGGCCGAACAAACCGCCGCCAGCCTCCCTCCTTTGCGCAATCAGCTGCAACAGGCTGATCATCTGCTCGCGGTGTTGATCGGCCAGGCCCCGGGGTCCGCGGACATTCCTCGCTTCAAGCTGGCCGAATTCACGCTGCCTGACAAACTGCCTGTGGTGGTGCCCTCGGAACTGGTGCGCCAGCGGCCCGACATTCAGGCGTCCACCGCCTTGTTGCATGCGGCTACGGCCCAATACGATGTAGCGGTCTCCGACCTCTATCCGCAAATCAATCTCAGTGCCAGCCTGGGCACGGAGGCCTTGACCACGGGCGCGCTGTTCGGCCCCGGCTCGATGATCTGGAGCCTGGCCGGAAAACTCGCCCAGCCGCTGTTCAATGCCGGATTGAAAGCCGGGTCGAATGCGGCCGAGGCCGCGATGGAAGAAGCCGGCGCCAACTATAAGCAGACCGTGCTGGAGGGCTTGCGCAATGTCGCGGACGCGCTGCGCCAGCTCGACAGCGACGCCCAGAGGCTGCAGGCGCAGGCGAGCGCCGACGCGTCCGCGCAGCAATCCCTTGATCTGGTGCAACAGCAATACCAGCTGGGTGCGGCAAGTTATCTGCAGTTGCTCACGGCGCAGCAACAAGTTCAGCAAGCCCGAATCGCGTTGATTGCGGCACAGGCCGCGCGCCTTGCCGACACGGCGGCACTGTATCAGGCGATGGGTGGCGGCGTCCTCGCCAAGGCGGCCGATGCGGGCGGGGCGGCACTGGTGGCTGCCCGGCGGGTGGGTCTGAGATTTGATCAATCCGTGGGCGCCAATCAGCGGACGCAAAGAGAAATCAATGAAGGAGCGAGTGATGCTCAAAGGCAAGCTTAAACCCATGATCATCATGCTCATTATCGCCGCGGTGGTTCTGGGCGGCGTGGTGGGATTTCAAACCTTCAAGAACAAAATGATCGCCCAGGGAATCAAAGGCTCGGCCAATCCGCCCCAGACTGTCTCGACCACGGTGGCAGTGGAAAGCACCTGGCAGCCGACAGTGGAGGCAGTGGGGAGTTTTAGCGCCAGCAAGCAGGCCGCGCTCAGCGCGGAGGTCGGCGGCCTGGTCACGGCCATCTATTTCGATTCCGGCCAGCGTGTGAAAGATGGCCAACCGTTGGTGGAGCTCAACCCGGCGCCCCTGAAAGCGCAATTGGCGCAACTCGAGGCCCAGGCCGCGCTGGCCGAAGTCAACCTCAAGCGCGATGAGGCCCAGCTCAAGATTCAGGCCATCAGCCAGTCTGCGGTGGACACCGACGCCGCCACGCTCAAGAGCGCGCAGGCCCAGGTTAAGACGCAGAAGGCGCTGATCGCGCAAAAAACCATTGCTGCGCCGTTCTCCGGCCAACTCGGAATCCGCCAGGTCAATCTTGGACAGTATCTGGCGCCAGGCTCCGCCGTGGTCACCCTGCAAAAGCTCGACCCGATGGATGTCGATTTCACCGTGCCGCAGAACCAGATCGACCTGATCCATGTCGGCATGAAGGCGCAAGTCGAAACCAGCGCGCTGCCAAACCAAACCTTCGACGCCAGGGTGACCGCTCTCGAGCCGCAGGTGGACACATCCACGCGCAACCTCAAAGTGCGCGCCCGCATGCCCAACCCAGAGAATGCATTGCTGCCGGGGGTGTTCGCCACCGTGCGCATCACCCAAGGCGAGCCGCGCAAGTACATCACTCTGCCGAGCGCGGCCGTGGCTTACAACCCTTACGGTGCCACCGTATTCATCGTGAATGAACAGGGCAAGGGTCCGGATGGGAAGCCCAGGCTGACCGTCGAGCAACGCTTTGTCGCTACCGGGCCGACGCGCGGCGACCAGGTAGGCATACTCAGCGGCGTGAAAGCCGGCGAGACCGTGGTGACCGCGGGACAGCTCAAGCTGCGCAACGGCTCGCCAGTGCTGATCAACAACGCGGTACAGCCCACGAACAACCCGAACCCGCAAGTGCCCAATCCCTGAAGAGGCCGCGGCGATGAACAAGAAATTCACCGACATCTTCATCGCGCGCCCGGTGCTGGCCACCGTGGTCAGCCTGGTGATTCTGGTGCTGGGGCTGCGCTCGGCGGGACTGCTGCCGGTGCTGCAATATCCCTACACGCAAAATGCCGTGGTCACAGTCAGCACAGTCTACCCC
>JBAWGM010000429.1:0-2871 GCA_049592895.1 Thiobacillaceae bacterium
CTCCTGCAACGCCTGGCAATCGGACTCAACCATGAACAGCAGCATCAGGAACTGTTATTGACTGACCTCAAGCTCAACTTCAGTGCCAATCCCTTGCGTCCGGCTTATCGTGCAGACTTGGCGGATCCTGCAGGACGTACCGCGCCGCTCCAGGGCTGGGTGGCCTTTCCGGGTGGGGTCTACGAGATCGGCCAACAGGGTGACGAGTTTGCCTACGACAATGAGCGGCCGCGGCACCGGATCTATCTGCGTCCCTTCCGCCTGGCCACCCGGCCGGTGACCAATGGCGAGTACCTTGCCTTCATGGCCGACAACGGCTACGGCAATCCGGCGCTATGGTTGTCCGATGGCTGGGCAACGGTGAAACGCCTGGGCTGGCGCAGCCCGCTGTACTGGGAACAAATCGGCGAACAGTGGTGGCACTTCACCCTCGCCGGTCTGCGTCGCCTGGACCTGGAGGCGCCAGTCTGCCACGTATCCCACTATGAGGCGCAAGCCTTTGCCGCGTGGGCTGGCAGGCGTCTGCCCAGCGAGGGTGAATGGGAAGTGGCCGCTGCCGACTTGTCGATAGCGGGAAACCTTCGTGAATCGGGATATCTGCAGCCGACTGCTGGCGCGGACAAGGAAGGCTTGCTTCAGATGTATGGCGATGTCTGGGAGCACACCGCGTCGGCCTATCAGCCCTATCCCGGCTATCGGGCTGACCCGGGCGCGCTAGGCGAATACAACGGCAAGTTCATGTGCAACCAGTATGTGTTGCGGGGCGGTTCCTGCCTGACTACCGCGGACCACATTCGCGCCAGCTATCGGAATTTCTTCTATCCCCATGAGCGCTGGCAGTTTCAGGGCTTTCGCCTGGCCGGGGATCTTGAATGAATCGACCACCGCTCAACTTGCATTTTTGCGATCTGCAGCCTTCCGCCGAGAATTTTCGCGCCGCCGTTATGGATGGTCTGGGGCGCAGTCCAAAGCGTCTGCCGCCCAAGTTCTTCTATGATGAACAAGGCTCCAGACTGTTCGACGCCATCACCCGACTCCCCGAGTACTATCCCACGCGTACGGAAATCAGCCTGCTGCGCCGACATGGGCAGGAGATAGCCGAGCGGTTGGGTTCCGGACTGCTGCTGATCGAACTGGGCAGCGGCAGCGATGTGAAAATCCGTGTCTTGTTGCATGCCCTGCATCCTTCGGCTTACATGCCCATCGACATTTCTGCGCAACATTTGTACCGCTCCGGGCTGGCAATCGCAGAGGACTTCCCTGAATTGCAAGTGCATGCCGTATGCGCAGATTATTCAGCTCCGTTGCGCCTGCCGGATGTTGTTCACGCTTATCCGCGAGCAGCATTCTTCCCCGGCTCCAGCATCGGCAATTTCGAGCCTGGCCAGGCCGGATCCCTGCTGGAGCGCATCGCCTCCATGGTGGGGCCGGGCGGACGGCTGATCATCGGGGTAGACCTGAAGAAGGATGCCGGACTCCTCGATGTCGCCTACAACGATGCGCAAGGGGTGACGGCCGCATTCAACCGCAACTTGTTGGTGCGCATCAACCGCGAGCTCGAAGCGGACTTTGACCTTGGGACCTTCGATCACCACGCGTTCTATAACGCAGAACAGGGCAGGGTGGAGATGCATCTGATGGCCAACTCGCCCCAGCAAGTCCACATCAACGGACACCGCTTCGATTTTCGTGAGGGCGAAGGCGTGCATACGGAGAACTCCTACAAATACAGCGTGGCAGAATTTCGCACCTTGGCTGAAAGGGCGGGCTATGTCAGCGAAAAAGTGTGGCAGGACGAACGGAATTTATTCAGCCTGCACTGCCTGCGCGTTTCCTGAACCGGATCCCTCCTGCCGGGCCATGTCCCTCACGGCCTCTACTGCCTGTTCCAGATGTGCATGGGGCGTGTAGAAATGCGGCGAAAAACGCACGCCTCCGCCTCGCTGGGCGCACAGGATATTGCGCGCGAGCAGCCGCCGGTGCAGTTCGGCAGGCTCCAGGGCCAGATGGCGGAAGCTTACGATGCCCGCGTAGCGTCCGGTCTCTCTGGGGGTGAGCAGTTCGATGCCGGGCACAGTGCCCAAGTGCGCAAGAAGGTATTTGCTGTTGGCCAGCACGCGCCGCGCAACCTCCTCGATCCCAACCTCGGCCAACAGGGACAAGCTTGCTGACAGGGCGTGGATGCCGAGCATATTGGGGCTGCCGCATTCGAAGCGGCGGGCGTTGGTGGCCATCCGCCAGTCGGTGCGGGAGAAGTCCATGTGATCCTCCACCATGTGCCAGCCATATTGATGCAGGGTCAGGCGTTCTCTGGCCTCCGGGCTGGAATAGAAAATCGTGCATCCTTCCGGCGCCAGCTGCCACTTGTGGCCATCGGCCATGACGAAATCCGCGCCGCAGGCCTGCACATCCATGGGCAATGCACCCAAACTCTGGATCGCGTCCACGCAAAAAAGGATGCCGCGTTCCTTGCACGCGCGGCCCAGGCGCTCAAGATCAAGTCGCAGCCCTGACGCATACTGCACTGAACTTATTGCGAGAGCCTTGGTGCGACGGTCGACGCGGGCAAGGAGAGCGTCCTCAGGCGAGGCAGCCAAAGTCAGATCAGCCTGGCGCGTTTCCACGCCCTGCGGCGCGAGAGATTCCCAGACGATGCGATTGGAGGGAAACTCCTGGTCGCTGATCACGACATTGTCGCCGCTATGCCAGTCGAGCCCGTGGGCCACCACCGACAGCGCCTCGGACGTATTCTTGAGCAGGGCGATATCCGATGCCGAAGGAGCGTTGAGCAGCAGCCGGCATTGTTCGCGCAGTCGCGTTTCGGTCTGCACCCATTTGGGATAGTCCCACGAACCCCGATGCAGATTTTCC
>JBAWGM010000430.1:0-1538 GCA_049592895.1 Thiobacillaceae bacterium
CGCCAAGGCGACACGAGCCTTGAACTCCGCATTGTGGGTACGGCGCGTGGGCCGCCCTGATTTCTTGACCATCAAAAACTCGTTCTCGCCAAGCCTTCCTCGGCCCAGCATCATGCCCGGAGTTTCCACTTATAGCACTGTTCAAATTTGCGAAGCCACTTCTGATGAACGATGGCTCGGTACGGACAAGCATTCAGGAACAGAGTGGTGGCGCGGTTGCTGCCGCCGGAGAGCGCCGAAGTGGGCGCGGTGGCGAACGAGATTGGAGTGTCGGTGCAGACATTGGAACGCTGGCGTGAGGAGGTGCAGTCCAGGCCCGCCCGAGGGCGGGCCTGGACTGCGGGAGGCCGGCTTGAGGCGGTGATCACGGCGGCGGCGATGGACGAGACCGCCAAGAGCGCATGGTGCCGTGAGCACGGTGTGTATCTGGCTGAGCTGGACAAGTGGCGTACGAGTGCCACCGCGGCATTGGCCGAGCCCGAGGAGGCCCGTGCCAGCCCGCAAGCGACGCGGCAGGACAAGAAGCGGATCAAGGAACTCGAACGCGAGCTGCTGCGCAAAGACCGCGCGCTGGCTGAGACGGCAGCGCTGCTGGTGCTGTCAAAAAAAGTCGCGGCGATCTTCAACAAGGGAGAGGCCGAATGATCGGCCTCGAAGATCGCCAGGCGTTGGCCCGAGACATTGATGTTGCACATGCCGCAGGCGCGCGTCTGAACGCTGCCTGCGGGATCGCCGGCATCGAGTTGCGCACCCTGCAGCGCTGGAAGGCCTTTGACGGCCTGGTCCGCGGCGATGGACGGGGGCAGGCGGTGCGAGCGACACCCGGCCATGCCCTGAGCGAGGCTGAGCGTGCGCGAGTGCTTGCCGTGGCCAACGAGCCGCGCTTTGCCGCCGTGCCGCCGGCGCGCATTGTGCCCATGCTGGCCGATGAGGGCGTCTACCTGGCCAGCGAATCCACCTTCAGCCGGGTGCTGAAAGCGCATGGGCAAACCGCCCACCGCGGGCGCGCCAAGGCGCCCCAGGCGGTCAGGCCGCCCACCACGCACATCGCCACCGCAGCGCGCCAAGTGTGGTGCTGGGACATGACCTATCTGCCCGCGCAGGTGCTGGGGTGCTGGTTTCACCTCTACCTGATCCTCGACCTGTACAGCCGCAAGATCGTCGGCTGGGAGGTCCACGACAGCGATCACGCCGATCATGCCGCACACCTGGTGCGCCGCACCGCGCTGGCTGAGGGCATTGCCGCGCTGGGCACCAAACCGGTATTGCACGGCGACAACGGCTCTACGCTCAAGGCGACGACGGTATTGGCGATGCTCAATTGGCTGGGCGTCAAGCCCTCGTACTCCCGGCCGCGCGTCAGCGACGACAATGCTTACGCCGAGTCGCTGTTTCGCACAGCCAAGTATCGCCCCGAGTTCCCCGCCAAGGGCTTTGCCGACCTCGACCAGGCTCGCACCTGGGCCGCAGGCTTTGTGCACTGGTACAACGTAGATCATCGGCACAGCGGCATTCGCTACGTCAGCCCGGCGCAGCGC
>JBAWGM010000431.1:0-2561 GCA_049592895.1 Thiobacillaceae bacterium
ACGGGGATCCGCATCAGCGTCGCAGGCATCAGTATAACTGCGCGCGAACGCATTGACGTCGTGCCGTATCTGGCAGGTCCGGCCATCGCCGAACACCACAGTCACCGTGTTCGGCCTGTCGGACAGGATGATGCGCTGTCCTGTCTGTAGCACCGGGTCCTTGTCCGGATGCACCTCCAGCCAACGTGGATCAGTTTTCTCGAGCACCACTCGGCCGGTGGCCTGCAATCTGCTCACGAACCGGACCAGGCCCGCTCTCGCCCCTGGAGAAACATCCGGCGAGAGTTCGCTCTGTTCCAGCCTGCCCAGCAAATCGAATCGGGCGCGTTCCTGCGCGATGCGTTCGTCGGGAACGGTCCACACCAGACCGGGCAAATACGGTGCCTCGCCGCTGTCGGCTTGTCCAAGCCGACGGGCCAGCCAGGTGGAAAGGCGTGTCGTCTGCTGAATCTCGTCGGCAAACCCTGCCTGGGCAATGCCAGGCAGGCATAGGGCAAACGCCAGCGAACAGGCCATGAAAAGTAACCTCCAACCAAGTCTGGAGAATTTGAGTGCACACGGCCCAATGCACGGCCCTGCAATCATGGCCTGGTCGGTAGCCATGCCTTCTGGAAAACGAGCCGGCAGCCCGTCAGTCACGGCTTCCAACGCTGCCAACTTAAACACAGATTGGTGTCGAGACAGACCTCGGAATAGACCACCCGCCAAACATCGCCCTCTTTAATCAAGCCATAGAGCGCGGAAGGAACGGCCGCTGGACCCACCGGCACTTCCCTATACCAGAGAAGATCCTGAGGCCTAAGGCCCGCCAGCTTTGTATCGCTCGGCGGCGGGAGTCGCTTCAGGCGCAAACGCTCCCTCACCCCGTAACGGTACCCCGGGCTGATATCCAGCCGTCTTTCGTATTCCATACCATCGAGTTGATCCCCCCAGGCGGGCGGCGAGATCAACTTGACCGACAGCCACTCCGTCGCCGTCCCGACCATGCCCACCAGACGGCCGTCCAGCAACTTGAGCACTTCCCTGCCGCCGCTGTACCACACTTCGACCTTGCCTTCCGGGAGAGTATCGACATAACCAAGCGCGAAATACGCAATTCGCTTTCCGGTCTGAATTCTCAGGTATCGGTAAGCAGGATTCAGGACCGGCGCGGCAGGAGTCGTCGATGACCAAGGGGAGAAATATTTCCCGATGTCCTTCACCGACTGCAAGGTCGGCGATGTTTCGCACCCTGCCAATAGAATCGACAACAACATGACGCATAGGGCGCGGATCCTGACATGACTCGTGGACCGGCGATTGCCATTCCACCGCCAGAGGCCGCGCCACAAACTCATCCCGGATATCCTTCGGTGCATGCCAATATCTAGTTGGGGAGTCCTGCCGCGAAGTCCTTGCAATAGATATCCTTGTGCGCATAGTGGAACGCAGTGGATCGTTCACTGAGATCCCGCTTGTAGAGGTATCTGACGCTACTGGAGGAACATGCCAGCCTCGGTTCCGGTTCCCGAGCGGGATAGAACCGACAGAGGTAGGTGCGGAGGAACTTCACGGGGGAATTATATCGCGGACGAAAATTTCAGCTTTGCGAACGTTGTCGCTGAAACCCTCAAACCGCAAACAGTTTGCACTTCTTGTCTCCCAGCCTGAAGACCGGAGACATAAGACGAGTTGGCGAGCTTAAATAAAAAAGCCCTGTTGCCAGGGCTTGTTCAGTTGTAACCGGATGGCGTTATTGGGTTCCGGTTGTTCCGGTTGTTCCGGATGTTCCGGACGAGCCGTTGCCTGATGCGACCGCAGCAATCACGCCAATGACCACTAAACCCGTAACGACCTCGGCAGTGGTTACGCCCCCTACGGCAGCGTTCGATGCATCACTACCGGCGCCTTGGGCTGCGCTACCAGTATCGCCTTCTGCCGCAAATGCAGAACTCGACAACATCGTCACCAAAGCCAACGAAGAAATGAGCTTGGACACTTTCATATTTCGATCTCCCGTCACAATAAAGACTAAAGCCGAAGAATAACAACAATGAACGAATAAAGGCTAAACGTCTTAGGTGATTCTATAACATAAATTTGCGGTAAAGCCAGCCGTATTCAAAATTGGTCGCCTTTCTGCTTTATCGGTTGTTTTTTTGCACATTCAGAATGTTACGCCATTTTAGTTTGGGCCGTTCCAGGACGGACGCTCCTTCAACGCCTCGGCCCACAACTTTTCTGATAGCCCGTGCAGTTGATTGGCACGTTAATGAAAGTGCTCGTGTACATGGGTAACAACCCCTTCCCTCTGCATGCAATGGCGGCTCATGGGCTGTCACCCATTACTGTCGGGCTGCTGACCAGATCGAGCATCTGGTTCTTGGCAAAGTGGTCAGGCAATCCCGCTCGAAAGTTCTTCCATCTCCGAAGTCCCAGTCGCGCCGGAACAAGGCCGCGACGCTGTCTTCGCGACGTGATTGCCCCCGCCGCTATTCGTATTGGATGGGCCAGCCATAGTCCCGCGCCAGATGCTCGCAGCAGCGCTCGGCGAGGGCGCTGATGGTGAGCAGCGGATTGGC
>JBAWGM010000432.1:0-2425 GCA_049592895.1 Thiobacillaceae bacterium
TTCGCTGACGCTGGATCACGTGCTGCCGGGTCGGCATCTGTACATGCTGGCGACGGGCACGGGGCTGGCGCCGTTCATGAGTCTGGTGCGTGATCCGCGAACCATGGACGCGTTCGAGAAAATCGTCTTGGTGCACACCGTGCGCACCGTGGCGGAACTCGCCTACCGTGAAGAACTGGAAGCCCGCGCCGGGGACAATTTCATTTACCTGCCGACGGTGACGCGCGAACTTTTCGAACTCACGCTGCGCTGTTCGGACGCCTTCGTTTCAGGCGAACTGTTCACACGCGTCGGCCTGCCGCCCGCCGACCCTGCGCTGGACCGCGTGATGCTGTGCGGCAACCCGGACATGAACAAGCAGATGAGCCAGTATCTCAAGGACCAGGGCTGGACCATGACCAACCACCGCGGCGTGGGCAATTTCACGGTGGAAGCGGCCTTCGTCACCCATCACAACTGAGCGTTCGCAGAATTCTATTCACGCTCGGCGAACGGAAATTTATCGCGGCCATGCAACCCGAGAGAGGGCACCAACTCCAGCCATTTCAAGCTTGACTCGCGGACGCTCCGTCTGGCCTCTTGAATTCAACGCTCACCTTGAGCCCTCGCCCTCCCTCCCCATCCGACAAGACCCATTCAGCCTGATGAAGTTGTGCGACCCGTGCAACGATCGACAGGCCCAGCCCGCTGCCCGGTGCCGTTTCGCCTTCCAGACGATGAAACCGGCGCATGACATGGTCGCGCTCGGCGGCAGGGATGCCCGGGCCCTGGTCCTGCACCTCAATTGTGATCCTATTGGCCGTCCTGATTACCCCAACGCTTACTTGGGTCTGGGGCGGGGAATATCGCAGTGCGTTGTCGACCAGGTTCCTGATCAGGACCGACAGCAGACCGGGATGTCCCTTGATGGTCAGTCCGGGCTCGCCTTCCAGGGCCAGACTGATCTTTTTCTCGGCCGCAAGCGCTGCCACCTCGGCAAGGACGTGGGCGGCGAGTTGATGCAGGTCGACGGATTTGCCTTGCGTTTGCCAGGCATCGTGTTCCAGGCGGGCCAAGGTCAACATCTGCTCAACCAATCGTGTGGCCCGGTCGCAGGCTGCCAGGGCCTGGTCCGTGGCACGGCTGCGCGCTGTCTCGTCGGTCGCGCCCTGAGCGACCTGAAGTTGGGTCTTGAGCGCCGCCAGCGGGGTGCGCAGTTCATGCGCAGCGTCGCTGGTAAACCGGCGTTCGCCTTCGAGGGAAGACCGCACCCGTTCCAACAGGCTGTTCAAATGCTGCACCATGGGCGCAATTTCGCTGGGGATTTCGCCGTCGATGGGAGCAAGATATTTGGGGTCACGGCGCGCCAGGTCTGAGCCGATCCGGCCTATTGGCCTTAGCGCGGCACTTACCGCAAACCAGATAAGCAAGCCCAGGAGAGGCAAGGAGACCAGCAGCGGCTGGACGAGCTTTTTGAGAATCTCGTCTGCCAAGTGGTCGCGTGCATCTGTCGCTTCGCCCACCTGCACAAGATACTCGTGCCGCGCATCCCAGGCACTGTATACGCGCCACGCGCGACCATTCACGTTCGAATCTGAAAATCCTTCATTCAATGCGGATAGCCTGCCGGAAGGGGCGTCGGCAGAATGCAGCAGCAGAGTCTGGCCCTGCTCCCAGACCTGGAAGGCAACCTTCTGCGCATACTTGTGTGAAGAACTGGCGTGCTCCAGTTCAATCTCGTCAACGTCATGCCCAATCTGCGCGGTCAGGAACGATGCGCTTTGGGCCAGGTGCGCGTCCAGCAGTTCCTGCATTTCCGCGCGCGTTTCCCAGGCGGTCACCGCCGCCGCACCCAGCCATACCAGCATGACGCCGCCCAGCAATGCCAACAGCAAACGGCGGCGCACGCTGCCGCGAACGATGAGCTTGTCCTGCGCGCTCACTGGATATCCTTGGGCAGGATGTAGCCAACTCCTCGCAGGGTCTGCACGATTTCCGGCGCAAGTTTCTTGCGCAAATGGTGCAGATGAACATCGATGGCGTTGGACTCGATTTCCTCGCCCCAGGCATAAAGGCTGGACACCAGTTGATCGCGGGTCAGCACCCGGCCGGCATTGAGCATGAACACATGCAGCAGATCAAATTCGCGCGCGGACAGCTGCTTTGACTCGTTGCGAAAGGTCACGGTCCTGCCAGCCGGGTCCAGGCTCAGCGTTCCCACGCTCAGGATCGCGGCCGGAGTCCCGGCGGCTCGCCGGACCAGCGCACGCAGCCGGGCCGACAATTCTCCCAAATCAAACGGCTTGATCAGGTAATCATCCGCCCCCGCATCCAGACCGGCAATTCGATCCTCCACCGTATCACGTGCCGTCAGGATCAGCACCGGCACCGGGTTGCGCGCCAGACGCAGTTGCTTCAGCACCTCCAGTCCGGAGCGCCGCGGCAA
>JBAWGM010000433.1:0-3059 GCA_049592895.1 Thiobacillaceae bacterium
CCAAGACCACGGTGCGTTCGCGCGCCACAAGAACAAGGCCAGAGGCAATGTAATCGCCCCTGGCCTTGTCATTTCTGCCATTCCAACGCGCAACAACACCTTTAGACGAATGCGCTCCTGCAACCCGGCCTGCGGCAGCCGGCAAGCAAACCCAAGTCTTTACGAAAGCTGCAAGCGGCGGGTCAGATTATTGGCAGATTTTGGTTACCCGAAAAAGTACGGCGGAGACGTCACGTTTCCGGTTTGGTCTCGCTATCAGGGGGCGCTACGGCCGAACTATCGGCGTCGGATGGCGCAGTCTCAGGTGAATTCACCGCAACATCCTGGCCACCGCCATCGACGACGGCCTTGTTGGCAAGCTTTTGCCGTTGCTTCTCTTCCTGCTTGCGTTTCTTTGCCAGATCCCTCTGGCGTTTTTCGAATTGATAGTTTGGCTTGGCCAAGAGGTTTCCTTTTAATCCCCCCGAGGGGGAAATTGAATGCAGTGAATGTCTAATTGTACTTCTTGAAAACGATTTTGGCGTCCTGGTGAGCGCGCGCCAAAGTACAGATTGATGGATCGTCGTCGTGTCCGCTGAAGAAATCATCCGCTTGCGCGCGCATCACCATTCGGATCGCTGCCTCATCGTTCATGCCATATTCTTCGGTGATGATCGTGGCGACTTCGTCGAGATGTTCTTCATAAGTCATTCTGAATCGCGCCATTTCATTTCGTCGTGCGGCCCAATTCTGCCGTGCCCCATGGAAATATGGCAACTGTACTTGTTTCCGTGGCCAAATTGTACGACAGGCTACTCGCGGACCTTTCCGCGACGCGCCTTCACCGTCGCACGCCGCGTCTTGTCGTCGATGCGCCTGGCGACCGAAGCCCTGGTCGGCCTGGTCGGCCGGCGCTTTTTCGGCAGCACGGCGACGCTCTCAATCAGTTCTTCCAGCCGGCGAAACGCCTCGGCACGATTCTTCTCGAGGCTACGAAACTCCTGCGCCTTGATGATGACGACGCCGTCCTTGCTGATGCGCTGATCGCCTAGTATCAGGAGGCGTTCGCGAATCGCTTCCGGCAGCGACGAGGCGGCAATGTCGAACCGCAAATGCACGGCGTTGGCGACCTTGTTGACGTTTTGCCCGCCGGCGCCTTGCGCTCGGATGGCGGTGATTTCGACTTCTTCGGGCAGGACTGTGAAGCGGGGACGCATACGGGCAGAGACGATGGGTTAGGAGATATTGTAATGTCAGCCGGTAGAACCCCCTGTCACGGCGCGCATACGCGTACCTCCACCGTGTGTTCCAAGTGGTCGTCCACCAGGGGAATCGCCTCGCCGTCCTGCTCGACGCCATCAACCGTCACCCGCGTGCTGAAGCGCTTGCCGCCATCGTCCGCGTGGAATTGGGCGATAGCGATGTGGTACACGGTCTCGCGGTAGCGATAGTGGATCTTGAACGCCTCCCAGTGCGCGGGCAGGCAGGGCGTCACATGCAGCCGGTCCACTTCCAGGCGGAGGCCGAGCAGGGATTCCACGATGAGCCGATACATCCATGCGGCCGAACCGGTATACCAGGTCCAACCGCCGCGCCCGATGTGGGGTGCCACAGCGTAGACATCGGCTGCGACGACGTAGGGCTCCACCTTGTAGGTTGCGATGGCCTCCTGCGACTTCGCGTGGTTCGCTGGGTTGATCATGGTCGTGAGTTCCCAGGCGCGCCGACTGTCGCCCAAGGCTGCGAAGGCCATCGCCGCCCAGATGGCGGCGTGGGTGTACTGCCCGCCGTTCTCGCGCACGCCTGGCACGTAGCCTTTGATGTAGCCAGGGTCCAGGTTCGTCTGGTCGAAGGGCGGATCGAGCAACTGGATGAGAGCGTGCTCGCGGCGCACCAGGCGTTCGTCCATTGCCTGCATGGCCTTGCGCGTGCGTTCGACGTCGCCCGCCCCAGAGAGCACCGCCCAACTCTGCGAAATCGAATCAATCTTGCATTCGATGTTGTCCGCGGAGCCAAGCGGCGTGCCGTCGTCAAAGTAGGCGCGGCGATACCAGGCGCCGTCCCAGCCGTGCTGTTCGAGGCTCTTGCGCAGGCGCGTACCCTCGGCCGTGCAGAATTCGGCGAAGGCGGGGTCACTGTGCCGTTGTGCCAGCGTAGCGAACTGGCGCAACACTTCGTAGAGAAAGAAGCCGAGCCACACGCTTTCCCCCTTTCCCTGGACGCCGATCCGGTTCATGCCGTCGTTCCAGTCGCCCGAGCCGATTAGCGGCAGGCCGTGCTCACCAAAGCCGAGTCCCCGCCGGATGGCTCGCACGCAGTGCTGGTACAAGCTCTCTCCAGTAAGGGAGCGACCGGGCAGGTCATAGTAGGAATCATCATCTGGATTTAGCGGGCGACCTTCGAGGAATCCGACCGGTTCGTCCAGCACTCCGGTGTCGCCGGTGCTCAGCACATAGCGGCTGGCGGCCAGGGCGAGCCACAGATAATCGTCGGAGCAATGGGTGCGCACGCCCCGACCGGACGGCGGATGCCACCAGTGCTGTACATCTCCTTCGCGGAACTGGCGGCCCGCGCTCAGCAGCAGTTGGGCGCGCGTAAGCCGGGGTTCGGCATGCACCAATGCCATCGTGTCCTGCAACTGGTCGCGGAAGCCGAAAGCGCCGCCCGATTGGTAATAGCCGCTGCGCGCCCAAAGGCGGCACGCCAGGGTCTGGTACAGAAGCCAACCGTTAGTCAGCACGTTAAGCGACTGGTCGGGTGTCTCCACCTGGACCGCGCCCAGGGTGTGGTTCCAGTAATGCCAGACCGCTTCGAGCGCCCGCCGCGCGACATCGGCGCCGCGAAAACGATGCACCATCCGGTTGGCATCATCGCCGCCCGGCGTGCCTGCCAAGCCGAGCCTGAAGATGATCTCGCGCTCCTGGCCGTCAGCCAGATCGAAAGCCGCCTGAATCGCTGCGCAAGGATCCAGACCGCTGCCCAGCTTGCCGGTCAGATGGGTGCGCGCCATCGCCGCCGGATTCTCCAGGCTGCTGTTGCGGCCGATGAATTCGGCGCGATCGCAGGTGGTGGTCCGGTTC
>JBAWGM010000434.1:0-2415 GCA_049592895.1 Thiobacillaceae bacterium
GGATCGAGCCGGTCCGTGATGCGAATGGCGAGATCGAATCCGCCTTCAATGACGTTAACCCGTCGATCACTGAAGTCCAGCTCAATTGACACCTCCGGATTTGCCGTCAGGAAGTGTTCAAACATCGGCATCAATTGCCGAATGCCGAAGGAAAACGGCAGGGTAATTCGGATATGGCCGCGTGGTATTTGACTGTCTTCGGTCAGTCCGGCTTCGGCAGCTTCCACCAGGCCCAGAATCTCGCGGCATTTTTCCAGGTAGGCCGCACCGGTGGAGGTAAGGCTCAGGCGTCGCGTGCTGCGCGCAAGCAGCTTGGTCCTCAGATGCGCTTCGAGCCCGGCGACCTGCCGGGTCACGACGGAGCGCGCCACGTTCAATTGCAGCGCTACGGCCGAGAAGCTGCCCAGCTCGGCAACGCGAACGAAGAGCCGCATGCTGTCGAGTCGATCCATGGAAGTCCTCCCAAAAGCGCCTCAAATATTGTTGCGATGGTAGCAACAATATTTTGTTGTTTGCCAGCTATTTGCGACACCCGGGTTTACCTATAGTTGCTGCAATGCCGCAACGGACGATTCGAGATGCCCATCAGACTGATCGCGCAGGTACCGGCAGACGCTTCCCGTTTCGGATGCCGTGGCGCCCAAGCCGCCGTGACATGAACCGAGCAGCAGTGAGTCCCCGTAACGGGAGAATTGGAGCCTGAAATGCCCGAACGCATGCCTGTCGTCTTCGTGTCGCACGGTGCCCCCGATGCCCTGCTGAAGGCACCGGACACCGTGAACTGCTGGCGCCGGATCGGCCAGCAGGTTCTTCCTCCATCGGCGATTCTCGTGGTGTCGGCGCATTGGGAAGCGGGCCAGCCAACGGCCAGCCTGTCCGGCGCGCCGCAGACCATCCACGACTTCGGCGGATTCCCGGCCGCGTTGTACCAGATGCAGTATCCGGCGCCGGGCGCACCTGCGCTGGCCGAACGAGCCGTGGCCTTGCTGTCCCATGCCGGCGTGGGGGCGCATCTGCATCCCGACCGCGGCCTGGACCACGGCGCATGGGTGCCGCTGTCGGCAATGTTTCCGCAGGCCAACGTGCCGGTCACCCAGCTCTCGCTGGCGCGCAAGGGGGGCGCGGCTGCTCATGTCGCACTGGGTCAGGCGCTTGCATCGCTGCGTGATGAAGGGGTGCTCATACTGGCATCCGGTTCAATCACGCACAACTTCGGCTGGCTCGATTGGCATGCGGATGGTGATCGCGCGCCCATGCCAAAGGCCAGCCAGTTTGCCGAATGGGTTGCCGATCGTCTGGCCGCGCAGGATGTTGCATCCCTGCTCGCCTACCGCTCTGCGCCCCCCTATGGTGCAGAGGCGCATCCATCCGAGGAGCATTTCCTGCCGCTATTCGTTGCCTTGGGCGCGGCAGCCGGTGATGCTCCGCAACGCCATCAACCCCGATTTACCTATGGCGGGCTGGCCATGGATGCCTACGTGTGGCGGGATCGGCAGGGTCAGGCGTGAACCGTCAACGCGGTGGCACTTCAAGCAGCTTCGCGCCTGCGCCAAGCAGGCGGCTGGTTTGCGAGTCGGATTGAGTCGACGGAAAGCCTGCCTCGAATTCACGCGAAATGTTCAACGCATCAAGTGTTTCAACAACTCTTATAGGAGAACGACATGAGTCAATATCCCATCGCCGTACTTGTTGGCAGCCTGCGCAAGGATTCATTCAACCGCAAGCTGGCCAACGCCGTGGTGAAACTGGCGCCGGCAGAATTCTCGTTCAAGCAGGTGCCAATCGGCAATCTGCCGCTTTACAACCAGGATGACGAGCCGAATCCCGCCGAGTCCGTCAAACAGTTGAAGGCCGAAATAGCGGCGTCACGAGGACTGCTCTTCGTCACCCCAGAATACAACCGCTCGATACCCGGGGTGCTCAAGAATGCCATCGATCATGCGTCGCGTCCCTATGGCCAGAACGCCTGGGCCGGCAAGCCTGCCGGGGTGATGGGAACGTCGATGGGCGCCAGCGGGACCGCCATGGCGCAACAGCATTTGCGCAACATTCTTGCTTACCTGGACGTTCCCACGCTTGGACAGCCCGAGGCATTCATTCACATGAGGGAAGGACTGTTTGACGAGGCAGGCAACATCGGACCTGACCGCAGAGAATTCCTCCAAAGCTGGATGGACCATTTTGTCGCTTGGGTGAAAAGGCACACTGGGTGACGTAGCAAGATAGATCGACCGCAATCTGTCGAGCCACTGAACGGAACGCAACTTTGCAAACTTAGGAGAAAGCAAATGCACGCACTCAACCGCTATGGCCCGCTCGCGGGTCGCATCCTCATCGCCCTCATCTTTGTCCTGTCGGGTTTCGGCAAGGTCACGGGCTTTGAAGGCACGTTGGGCTATATCGCCAGCAAGGGCC
>JBAWGM010000435.1:0-2866 GCA_049592895.1 Thiobacillaceae bacterium
CGCGCCGAGGTGAAGTACTGGTTTTCGAGGTAGACGAGGCGTCTGGCCTTCGCCAACATGTCGAGGTAGAGCGCCTCCACCTCGCGCACCTCGGGCCGCCCGCCATAGGCAGGAGCAGTCCGCGAGATGGCGATTTCGGCATCCTTCAGGTCGGGCCGCAGTTCCTGCGGCCATGGATCGTTGCCAGGTTCGGCGGTCGCCAGATCTTCGCCGGTGGCGCACCGCCAGCGCTCGCGCGCCAGTTCCCCGATTGCCCGGGCGGCTTCCCCGTCCAGCGCGATCATCGCGTCGTGCACCGGTGGGTAAGGCACGCCCCCGGTCGCCCGGCGCGGATCGTCAGCGATATGCTCCGGGGTGTCCCAGCGGCCGGCGCCGAGATCGATGCCACCGACGAACGCCACGGCGTCGTCGATCACCACGAGTTTTTGGTGCTGCGAGCCGCCGCCCGGAAAATCGCGGTCAAAGCGCAGGTGAATGCGGTGATGCGGCTGCCAGCCCAGCCCAAAAATCGGCGGGGTTTCCCGATCCATGGCATAGATCATGGGAAAATCCCAGTTCAGGATATGGATTTGCAAATGGCGAGTGCGCTTGACGAGGCCATCCAGAAAATCGCCCAGCACCGGTGGCATGCCCGCTGGCGGCTGGTCGCACCACAGCCTGGTACGGCTGTTGAAGTCCCAGCCCACTATGAGTATCGATTTGCGAGCGCGCAAAGCTGCCCGAGCGAAGGCGTCAAAGTAGGCCGCAGCATCGACCAGGAAACTCGCGCGCTCCGCATGGGCGCGGCGCCAGCAGTTTTTCCCTTCAACCAGTACGCTCATGGCTCGTCCATTTGGCGGCTTGCAAACAGGCGCTCGCATGCTCCCCGCGCGCGCCGATGGGCCGCAGCGGGAATGTTGCCTTCGCGTCACGACGCGAAAAGCCCTTGGGCCGTGTCCTCGCGTGTTTCTGCATGGGGCCCTGCGCATCGGGCTCCCGCGCGAATCCTGGGCCCTGTTTCTCACAAGGTCTTCACGACTTCGCCACCGGAGTGTTCCAGCACGTCCCGGGCACGTTCTTCCTGGTCATGGTCGGTCGGGTGCACCACGACCGCCCAATGGCCTTCATGCACCGCGTCTTCCACCTTGGTGATCAGCACGTCATGATCGGGCCGTATGCTCACCAGACCACCGGTCATCATGCCTCCGAGCGCGCCAAAGATCGCAGCCAGGATCACGGTGTAATACGGACTGGAAACCGCGAACGGGACCCCGGCGAGAATCAACGCCCCGCTGGCCAGCAGCCCCACGACGAGGCCGGTGATACCCAAGGTGGTGTGGGACCTGATCAGCGTGTGGACGATACCGGGCTCTTCCGGTTCCAGTTTCGGACTGAGGGCCGGGTCGTCTGGGCCGATTACCTTAACTTGCGCTATGGGCAGCCTCGCGTCATTCACGACATGTTCTGCCGCAGCGCGGGCATCCTGGGCCTGGCCAAATAATGCGGCCATTTTGGTGAGAGAGCGTTCGCCGAATAACAATGAATGTGTCATTTGTCCCTCCTGCTCAGATGGTGGGCAGCCCGTCATCCCGCCGTCAACGAAGCTCTTTCCGACAAGCGGGTAATTCTTCCTTTGAACTTATACTGCCCAACTCCCTGAATACTTCAGCATAGGCAAGTATTGGGCCAACCGCGCCCGCTGTTGGAAAAGATGGAAGCACGCCCCGCGCCTCCACGCTGCAAGGCGGTACAGGCAGACGAAAACGGGTTTCTTTTGTATGTGGTGAAAGGCCCACAGCGGTGCATAAGCCGAGTTGCATTCTCCTCTGGTGCGGCTGGGTCGCCGGAAAGCGACGTCAACCGCAGGCTGTGAACGGAGAATGAACGTCGCGCCAAAAGCTTATCTGAGAGAGGGTATATAGGCGCCGCCGCGAAATTCAAAGCATGACCGTGCTCAGGGTCATTCCGGTTCGCGTCCCACCTCACAGCAGGGGGCGCCCGGCTCCGCGGCGAGACTGATGACGGCGCCGGTCACCGGATTGGGACGAAACACGGTCACACCCTTGAGCCCCAGGCGCCACGCCTGGGCATAGACATCCTGAAACTCGGCAAAGCTCATCGCTGTCGGCGCGTTGATGGTCTTGGAAATGGCGTTGTCCACATAGGGCTGGATGGCCGCCTGCATGGCGAGGTGGTCTTGGGGTTTCAGTTCATCCACCGTGACCAGCGCAGGTGGCAAGCCGGTCCGATTTGCGCGCCAAAGCCTGACCGACATCGCTTCCAGGGTATGGCTGGACAGGGCGCCGCCGCGGTCGCGAACGCGGCGTTCATAGGTGACTGCCGGCAAGGGTTCGATGCCGCTTGATACGTTGTTGGCCAGCAAGCTGATGGTGCCCGTTGGCGCAATCGCCAGCAAATGGCTGTTGCGGATGCCGTGGCTGGCGATACCGACGCGCAACGAATCCGGCAGGCTGCGGACGAAGGGCGCGGCCAGAAGCGCATCCTTCTCCAACCGGGCAAACGGGCCTTTCTCGCGCGCCAGTTCAACCGACGCGCCATAGGCGGCATCGCGCAGAGTCTGCATAATTTCAACGCCCAGTCGCCGTGCTTCTTCGCTGCCATAATGCAGCCCGAGCATGATGAGGGTATCGGCCAGCCCAGTGATGCCAAGCCCAATACGCCGCTTGGCATGCGCTTCGCTGGCCTGGGCGGGCAAGGGATAACGCGAAGCATCGATCACGTTGTCCAGCAGGCGCACGGCGCGTGCCGCCGCTTCGCCCAAGGCGGGCAGGTCCAGCCGGGCCTGCTGCGCAAATGGCTCATGCACAAAGCGGGTCAGATTGAGCGAGCCCAGATCACACGCGCCGTAAGGCGGCAGAGGAATTTC
>JBAWGM010000436.1:0-7078 GCA_049592895.1 Thiobacillaceae bacterium
TAAACGATTGCAGTCCAAAATCTGGAGCGGGTTTCCAAAATCAAGCCATGAGCATCAATGCAGCGAGTGGCGGGTAGAGCGGCCTTGCGGGACGTTGATCCGTGGCGCAGCTCTGCTCACGCCGGGTATGTGGCATTTACAGCGACGAGCAGCTTGCATCCGGGCGCAACCAACTTTGCCTCGCGTTCGAGATGCGCGGGCCCCGAACTCAAAGCTCGCCGTTAGCTGCGGCCCGCATCATGTCATCCATCTTGACCCGTATCTCCTGGGCGGACTTGCGCAGTTCCGGCGTAATGCCCATGGTCTGGCCGGCATAATCGAGCCAGGTCATATCCCAGTCCAGGGTCAGCACCCAGATGTTCTTTTTCGCGTCTTCCATCACGGCGATCCGGCAAGGCAGGAAGACGATCATTTCGGGGATGAGCTTGAGCAACTGCCGGCCCACCGCGATGTCGCAGAAGCTGAAGACTTCCACCCGGGGTGCGGTGTCGTCGCCCAGCACGGCCTTGAAGTCTTTCCACATCAGGTTCGAACCGACGAACTTGAAGTTGAGCTGATTGGCCCGCAGTTTCAGGGAGTCCACCACATCGTCAAAAGTGAGGCCGGGCTTGGCTTTGTATTTGACGGCGAAGTAGTTCATCGCCTCGCGCGCGTCGATCTGCATCATTTTGGCCATCATGGGCATGGCCATGCGCAGATAGCGGCGCTTTTCCTGCTCGGGAATGATCCGGTTCATGCCGAAGTCCACCCGCGGCGGGGGCAACCCTTGCTGCTCGATGATTGGACCATAGGGCGTGGGCACCGGGGAGATCCAGCCGTCGTTGCCCTGTGGTAAATAGGGAATCCTGCCTTGATCGGGGGCGGGCGGCGCATGAGTTTTGGACTTGGGGGGATCGGCAGCCTGTGCCAGACCGGTGGCTGCCAGCAGGATCAGGACAGGGATGCGCATGAGGGTCTCCTCGGAAAGGTACGGCTTGATGCTAGAAGTTCAGGTTTGCCCAGTCAACCGCATGCTCAGCCAGGAACATCAACATCTGGCTTGTGAAGCTCCAGGTAGTGACGGACACGGATGAATTCGGCCTGCAGATCGTCCAGAAGTCCATGGGCGATTTCGGCGTCACTCAGCTTGAGCGCGGCTTCCAGACCGCCAGCCTGCTGCATAAGCGGTCGGGCAAGGACTGCTGCGGCCGCTCCGCGCAGGCTGTGGCACTTGCGCGCGGCAAGCTCATAGTCGCCAGTTTCCAGGGCACTGTTCAAATCCAGCAGCAGGGTTTCGGTGCTCTCGATAAAGACCTTAAGCATTTCGTCCAGATTTGACCTGTGATCACCATAGCGGGCACGCAGCTGCGCCAGTGCAAGCGGCTGTTCCGGCGGCTGCTCGGTCGAGACCTGGGCTGACCTGCCCGATTCGCGCGCTGCGGAGTCGTTCGGCGTTGGTTGCGCAGGTAGCCAGCGGCCCAGGATGGAACTCATCGCATCCTCGCTGTAAGGTTTGGAGAGATAGTCATCCATGCCGGCCTTGAGACAGGCTTCCCTGAAGCCGGGCGCGGCATTGGCGGTCAGGACGACGATGGGAATCCGGCAGGCCGGTGGCGGCAAGGCGCGAATTGCCTGGGTGGCCTCAATTCCATCCATCTCCGGCATTTGCCAGTCCATGAAGATCACATCCCAGCGCGGATCCTCCTGCAGACGTTTGAGCGCGACCGATGCCGAGTCAGCCACCTCGACTTCAAGGCCCAGGCCGCTTAACTGGAAAAGCACGACCTTCTGGTTTACCGGATTGTCCTCAACGACCAGCGCGCGACCGTGAAAACGGCTTGCCTCCGGCTCTGGCGCAGGCTTGGGCTTGCCTGCCGCGGCTGGCAACGGAAGGCTTAAGGTAAAGCAGGTGCCGCGAGTCTGCCCCGGCGGCGGACTCTGCACTTCGATCGTGCCGCCCATCAGTTCCACCAATTGCTGGCTGATCGCCAGCCCCAGTCCGGTTCCGCCGAAGCGCCGGGTGGTGGAACTGTCAGCCTGCGAGAAGGCCTCAAACAGGTGGGGAATGTCTTCCGGCAGTATGCCGATGCCGCTGTCGGTCACCGTGATCTGATGGCGATTGTCGTCCTGCGCCTGAACCGATACGCGAATGGCGCCGTACGAGGTGAATTTGAACGCGTTATCCACCAGATTAAGCAAGACCTGACGGAGCCGATGGGGATCGCCCAGCATGCAGCAACTCAAGTCGTCCAAGCCGTCCGCTTCGAGGTTCAGTCCCTTTTCCAGCGCGCGCGGACGGTACAGGTTGATGACTTCCTCCAGCACGGAGCGCAGGTCGAAGGGAAGTTGTTCAAGACGGAGCTTGCCGGCTTCGATCTTGGAGAAGTCCAGCAGGTCATTGATGACCGTGAGCAGGCTGGCGGCAGACTGTTTGAGGATGAGGGCGTATTCCCTCTGGTCGCTGGAAAGCAGGGGAGCCTTGAGCAACAAATCGGTCATGCCCTGGATGCCGTGCAGCGGCGTGCGAATCTCGTGGCTGACATTGGCCAGGAACTCGCTCTTGGTACGGGCGGCGGACAAGGCTGCGTCCCTGGCCTTGGCCATGGCCTGCTCGACCTGCTTGCGCTCGGAAATGTCACGCAAGATAGCCTGGATTGCCGGGCGACCTTCCAACTCCATGGCATGCAGCGCGATTTCCGCCGGAAACAGGGATCCATCCATGCGCCGCCCCTGCCACTCCATGAAGGCATGGCCCTCGGTCCGCGCCAGGCCGAGCATCCGCCGGGCATAGCTGTACGCATCCTCCCGGTCCGGACCTTGACGCGGGGCGCCCAGGGCGGTGATCGGGGAGGAAAGGAACTCCTGCGCCGAACTCATTCCGAATATGCGCACGGTAGCGGGATTGCAGTCGATGAAGCGTTTTTCGTCGAGGATGACGACGGCATCAGAATTGGATTCAAACAGGGTCTGGAACTTGAGTTTTTCGCTGTCCAACTGGCGGGTTTGCGCCGCCACCCGGCGGCTGACCAGCCACGCTACGCCGACCGCCATCAGGGTGGCCAGGGCACCCAGGCCGAGCATCAGCGAACGGGTTTCCTGGTAGGCGGAGAAGGTTTCCCGGGCAGCCTTTTCGCTGGCTTCACGCTGCAGCTTGGACATGTCATCCAGGGCATCGACCAGACGCTGTTGCATGGGAATGGCCTGTTGCTGGAGCATGGTGAGGCCGCCATAGTTATTCTGCTCGCGCGCGGCTTGCACTACGCCGTACATGATGGGCTGGTTGATGGTGGTAATTTCATCCAGCTTGGCCAGCAGTTTCTTTTCATCCCGGGTTTCCAGCAGTTGCGCAAGGCGATTCCGATCCTTGGCATATTGTTCTCCGTAGTTCAGGAATTTCTCGAACAGGTCTTCCTTTTCCCAGGTGTCGATGGACACAACCATGTCGTGCATGACGATCGCCCGGTCGCCCAGGGTGTCGCGCATGTGCGACGCAAGCCGGCTCTTGACGTTGTTCACTTCCACAATCCGCTCGAGGCGGCCATTAATGAGCTTCATCTGGTGGACACCCAGGCCGATGACGGCCAGCAGAAGGATCAGCGCCACGCCAAAACCCACCCCGAGGTTGAAGGCCAGCCTGCGGGCCGGGCTGAGAGCGCCTTTGATCAGACTCATTGAGATACGGGTGGATCTGGGGAAACCGGCTTAGGGTTGGCTCGCCATATATAGGGAGGGGGAAATGCGGCGTGCGCCGGCATAACGCTGGGACCAGTACCGCTCCTGCAAGCTGGAAATCTTCACGATTCCGGTACTGGTGCTGGAAGCATGAACAAAGCGGTTTTCGCCCAGGTAAATCCCAACGTGGGAAAAAGGCCGCTGCCGTGTACTGAAGAATACCAGGTCGCCCGAACGCAGGTCGCCCGGCTCGACCGCCACCCCTCTGCGGCTCATTTCAATGGCACTGTGCGGCAGTTCGGTCTGAAACGTCTTCAGAAAGACGTAACGGACAAAGCCGCTGCAATCCAGACCGCTTTCAGGGCTGACTCCACCCATCTGATAAGGGGTTCCAACCAGACTGGTGGCATACATGAACAGATCGTCCGGGCCCTGGGTGTTAAATTCAGCCGCTTGGGCGAGTCCAGCGAATAGCAGGATGGTTAGAATCGCTAGCAGTTTTTTTTGCGCGGGCATGCTTGATTTTCCGTGTCTGGCAGGATGGTCGCCTATATTGGTAAGGAAGGGAATTCAATTCTAACGGGTGAATTGAACGGAATCTTAAAGCTTTACTTAAGGAGTGGGAAATGGAAACTGAAGATCTGAAAGAGACGGTGGCTGAAGCGGTTGCGGAAGAGGATTCCGGAGCAAAGCCCGACCTCCATGAACGGGTCAAGTCTGCCACGGTTGCCGCCCTGCGCGACGGAAAGATTTCCGTGGAAGAACTGCGCAGCATCGGTCGCTCATTGACTGAGGGGATTTCACTGGACTTGAGCAAACGCGGGGGGGCGGCGAAGGAAGGTCTGAGTCAGGCCGTGTCAGGGGTCGGGCAGGCTTATGGCGAGGTGAGCGAGCGGATCAGCCTGACAATCAGGGAAAGCCTCGAACGGGGCCGCAGCTTCAAGGACGAAGAGCTGAAGGAACCGCTGGCGCGACTGAAATCACTGGAAGAGGAATTTCGCGCCATTCTCAGGGATCTGACCGACAAATCCGGCCAGCACCTCAAAGGGGAATGGAACGAGGTTGCGGACCACATATCCAAGGTCAGTTCGGACATCGCCGGCCGCATGCGCGATGGCGTGGAAAGCCTTTACAATCGCCTGCACGGGGAAACCCGCGAGGCCCGCGAGGCGGTCATCGGCGCCCTCGGCGAGAGCGGCAGCCGGGTTTCGGATGCCGCCGCCGGTCTGATGGCCGGGGTTTCTGAAGTCTTGAAGAAGACCGACAAGGATACGCCGCCGCCAGCGGCGTGAACGCAAAAGATGGGGGCCGCGGCCCCCATCTTCAGGAAGAAGAAGAACAAGCATGTTGTGGGAAACCGTCTCCGTTGTTCGGGATCTGCACCGGCTGCATGAGATTGCCAGCATCCTGATTCGCTATGGCTGGGGCGACTTGGTTCGCCTCCTGGGCATAGCCAATATTCTGGAACGGACGGGCCGCCTGCTGCACTGGAAGAGCAGCAGCGAGATCTCCCAGTTGCCCGCCCCGGTTCGCATTCGCCGGGCGCTGGAGGAATTGGGCCCCACCTTCATCAAGTTTGGCCAGTTGCTTGGCACCCGGGTTGACATGTTTCCGCCTTCCTGGATCGATGAGTTCGAGAAGCTGCACAACAAGGTGCCAGCAGTCGCGTATGAGGACGTGCGGCCCGCGCTATTGGAGGCCTTAAAGGGTGAGGCCGAAGAGGTATTCGCACAGTTTGATTCCACCCCGATGGCGGCGGCCTCCATTGCCCAGGTTTACCGGGCGGTGCATAAGGACGGCACCCCCGTTGTGGTCAAGGTGCGGCGCCCGGGGATAGAGGGCAAGGTCGCAGCCGATCTGCGCATTTTGGAGCACTTCGCCCACTTGCTGGAGAGCGAGGCACCGGACATGCGACGCTACCAGCCGGTGCAGATCACAGCCCAATTCCGGCGTTCCCTGCGCCGCGAACTCGACCTGGTGAAGGAAGCCAGGAATATAGACCAATTCGCGCGTCATTTTGCCGACGACCCCAACGTGCATATTCCCAGGGTGTACTGGGACTACTGCACCGACCGCGTCAACGTGCAGGAGGAAATCCGCGGCGTGTCCGGCGTGGATGGTGCCACCCTGCGCGCCCATGAACTCGATCCGCCGACGCTCGCGGCCCGCGGTGCGGATGTCGTGCTGAAAATGGTCATGGTCCATGGATTCTTTCATGCTGATCCCCATCCGGGCAATGTGATTTTCCTGCCCGGCAACCGCATCGGACTGATCGATTTCGGCATGGTCGGGCGGCTGACTGAGCCGCGCCGCAACCAGATCGTAAACCTGCTGCATGCCCTCACTCTCAAGGATGAGGAAGCCATGCTGGAAGTGCTGCTGGACTGGGCCGGAGATTCGGAAACCAACGAAAGCCGCTTGGCCAGTGACGTCTCGGAGCTGGTTTACAGTTACGATGACCTGCGGCTGAAGGACGTGAAACTGGGGAATCTGCTTGTCGATATTTCCGGCCTGCTGCGGGAGAACCGTCTGATCCTTCCAGCCGATCTGACCCTGCTGTTCAAGACCCTGATCACCCTGGAAGGCTTGGGCCAGCAGCTAGATCCGATGTTCCATATGCTGGACCACGTCACCCCCTTTGTCGAGCAGGTTTTTCTTGATCGCTACCGGCCGGCAACACTGGTCAAGCGTGGGCGCAAGAGCCTGCGCGAACTGGGTGAAGTGCTGGTCGGGTTGCCGCGCGACTTTGCCCGGCTTATCCGTGAAGCCCGCCGCGGCCGCATACGCATCGATCTCGACCTGAGGCGTTTGGATCATTTCGGGCAGCAACTGGACCGCTCCAGCAATCGCCTCACGATGGGCATCCTCACCGCCTCCCTGGTGATCGGTTCTTCCATCATTCTGACCGTAAAAGGCGGGCCGGAACTTCTCGGCCTGCCCCTTTTTGGTCTGCTGGGATTCATCATCGCGTTCATCAACAGTCTGTGGATCATCTTCTCCATCTGGCGTTCCGGAAAACACTGAAGCTGCCACTCCTCGGCATGTGCATCGCAAGACTTCAAGCGCCGTTGCCATGCAGCAAGGTGGACGTCAGGCCTGCTATTTCATGCACTGCAGCGCACCGGAAGTGACCACACAACTCACGGCTCCGCACTGGCACTGGCCGACATAGATCCTCGCGACCAAAGGATCAGTCGGACCGACTGGAGTGTATTCAAGCTTGGTCAATGTCGAGCAGGCGCAAGGGGGCGGCGCAGCCTGGGCAAATGCCGGCCTCGCCACGGCCGAATTCAGAACAAGAAACCCGCCGACCGAGCAGGCGGTCAGGAGGGCAGCCAACATCATCAGGCGAGTAGATCGTGTCATTTTCCTTCTCCTTTGCAATTGAACAGCCTATTCAGGATAGGTGTAATCCGCTGGCCGGAGT
>JBAWGM010000437.1:0-1857 GCA_049592895.1 Thiobacillaceae bacterium
GCCCAATGTCGACGCGCTCGCTCATCCAACACCGATGCAAGCGATCGGTACTTCGACTCGATCTGTTCTATCACGGATGCAACCTGCATTCCGCTTTAGAACACATCTTCTACACTTTATCAAGTTACTTATGCGCGAGGCCTTAGGGTTGCCGGGAGGTTGCCGGGACTGTGCAGACAGGCCGGCCTCTGACGTCGCAGCTTGGCAACACAATGGCCCCATGTCACTCGTTGGAGCAGGGGGGACACAAGCCGGCAGAAGCGTCACGGGGGTGTAGAGAGGCGCGGCAATGGCGCCAATTTGGGGTACTCCGTAAATGATCGGGATTGAATCCAATACTCTGGCACACGGGTTGCTTAAGCCCAATTGATTCCGGCCCAATTATTAAATGGAGGTGGAGGTGTTGGTGCGAAGGAGAAATGCTTGGGCATTGGTCGCTGCGTTTCTGATCGCCGGCGCGTTGCCCGCGTCCGGGCGCACGCTCCAGGTCGGCGAAGCCAAGGGCAACAGTCCCGATTCGAGACCGGATTTTGCCCAGTTTGACGCCAACCGGGACGGCCATGTTTCCTTTGAGGAATTCACTGCCCAAGGCGGGGATGGGCGCGCATTCCGCGAGGCAGACGCCAATCGGGACGGCCGGCTGAGTTCGGATGAGTTCATCAAGGCCAGGTCCATCGACCAGCGAATCAAGACGGGCCAGTATTTCGATGATGCGTGGATTACCGCCAGAGTGAAGGCCCGGTTGCTGAAGGACAACCTGCTCGACAACTTAAACATCCGGGTGGAAACGCAGGATGGGGTTGTCCAGCTTTCGGGTGAAGTCAAATCCACCAAGCAAGCGAGTCATGCGATCGGGCTGGCGAGCGCGGTGGCGGGGGTGGTGAGCGTCCGTAATGGTCTGCTGCTCAGGTAGGAGCGGCGGGGCCCCTTGTCCTGAAGTTTGCACTGATTGCCAGTGTGGCTGAGTACCGGCAGCCCCGATACCGGTAGCTGTTATCAAGGAGAGTTGAGATGAAACATACTGTGATGATTGCCCTGCTTCTGGCTCTCGGCGTTGCCGGATGCAACAAGAAGGAACCGACAAGCCCGCCGCCAACATCGGGTTCAGATGCGACGGCTCCTCAGCCATCAAGCTCGGACTCCACGGCGAACCCCACGCCGGAAGCCGCATCCCCGATGGCGCCATCTTCGGGCACGCCGGCTTCTGCGCCGCCCTCGAGCGACAATACGATGCAGCCTCCCGTGCAGGGTGGGTCCGACACAGGTTCTGCGCCGCCGAAGCAAGCTGAATGAAACGGTGCACAGTTGCTGTACGCACGGGCCAGAGGTGCGGGACGCGGCGCATTTGCCGGCATGTCGCTGGCTGGTGACGTGATTTCCATTTGTGAATCATGCGCTTGAGGTCTAGCCCTGAACATGCGTCGGGAAGCGGCGACGAAATCAAGGTCCGGCTTGGCCAGGCGCTTGTCTGTCTTTCGCGAACCCTCGCCTAATGGCTTGTCAGGCAAAGCGAAATCTCTGCTGGCACAGCGGTTGCACGGGAGAGCGTGCGGCCCACGAGGCCGTATGTTTCTTTACCCTAATTTTCTTGCAAGGAGTTAATGATGAAAGCACCTATCCCTACTGCCGCCGCCATGCTGGTCGCGGGAATACTTGGCGCCTATGCGTGGGCGCCGGCCTATTCGGCCGTGCAGGACAGCGGACAAACGTACAGCCAACCGGCACCCGGGGCGCAGGCCCCCGGTGCCGAGTCGCCCGGTACGCAAACCCCGGCGGCCGCTGAACCTGCCGAGAAGATCATGCCGCAAAAGAAAGCCGATGTATGCGCGCGCCTGGACAAAAACCGGGATGGCTACA
>JBAWGM010000438.1:0-2744 GCA_049592895.1 Thiobacillaceae bacterium
GCCCCAAGGCCTTCACGGCGCGCACCATCTCAAGTACCGGCTCAAGATCCTTCTGCCTGGGGCCGCGCCAGGCAGCTCCCATGCAAAAACGGCTCGCCCCCGCCGCTTTGGCGGCCTGTGCGGCTTGCACGACCGCATTCAGTTCGAGCAAGCCCTGCTTTTCCAGGCCCGTGTCGTAGCGGGCGGATTGGGAACAGTAGCTGCAGTCCTCCGAGCAGCCGCCGGTCTTGATCGACAGCAACTGGGACAACTGGATCTTGTTCGGGTCAAAATGCTGACGGTGCACGGTCTGCGCGTCAAACAGCAGATCGTTGAAAGGCCTTTCGAACAGGGTCAGGACCGACTCCACGGTTACTGTGGTCGGCGCCGGTGCATGAAGATGAACTGCTTTGCGGGTGCTCATTGCTTTACTCGTTGATTGCGGTTTCAATGACCAGGTCTTGCCAGTCTTCCCTTTGCGCCCGCCAGATGGCGTACAGCCCGGCCGGCACGACGGTCAAGAACAGTATCCCCCAGACCGCCAGCAGTCCCGTCCAGGAATCGAATGCCGCATAAATGACCTGGCCGAAAACCACCAGCGTGCCGGTTGCACCATAAAACCGATAAGCGGCCCAGCGGTTGTACTTCACCGTGCGTGGATTGGGGTGGTGGGCCACGCTGGCATATACGAAAATGGACGCTCCCAGCCAGAGCATCAACGGAGGAAAGGACAGGACCATCGGCAGAAAGCCGATCCTTTGCCCGGCCAGCAACTTGCCCAGCACCAGGGCAAACATGCCGGCGCACAGAGCGGCCACGCTGGCCATGTTGAAAATCTGGGCGGCAAACCGGGAAGACTTGCCCTGGATGACGCGCTTGGCCTTCATGGGAAGATACGGGTCAATGAAGTTCGGATTATCCTTGCTAGCCCTACTTGCTGTCAAAAACAAACCTTGCAAAAATTGAACAGCCGCTCATTATTTAATCGACTTTTCCCGCCCCGCTGCCTGCTGTGCGGGGGTGCCGCTGAAGGCAGATTTCTGTGCGATTCCTGCTATACGGACCTGCCCTGGCTTGGGCAGAACTGTTGCCCGCAATGCGCGCAGCCCAGCCCGGACGGTCAGCGTTGCGGTCCGTGCTTGAGACATCCTCCCGCGTTTGACCGCACCCACGCCGCTTTGGTCTATGACTTTCCCGCGGCCAGCCTGATCCAGGCGCTCAAGTATGGTCACCGCTTGGAAGTCGGCTCCGCGTTGACTGAAATCTGGCTGGGCGAGGCTATGCCCGATCCGTTGCCGGACCTGCTCGTCCCCATGCCCCTGCATCCGGCCCGGCTGAAGGAGCGGGGGTTCAATCAGGCCCTGGAACTGGCCCGCAGCCTCGCGCCGCAATGCCAGTTGCCCCTGGAGCGTGATGCCTGCCAGCGCATCCGCGATACTCCACCCCAAGCCGCCCTGCCGCTACGGGCCCGGCGGAAAAATCTGCGCGGCGCGTTTACCGCGAGGACAGAACAAGTCCACGGCAAACGCATCGCGATCGTGGACGACGTAATGACCTCGGGCAGCAGCTTGAATGAACTGGCCGCCACCCTGAAAAGGGCTGGCGCAGTCGAAGTGGAATGCTGGGTAATGGCCCGCGCCGTAACGCGGTGAGTCTGGTCTTGGGGCAGAACGGAAGGCGCCCTCATTCATATGGCCGGGATCTTCACTCAAAATCATGACTGTAAAACGCGTCGAAACCGCTCTGGCTGCCGGTTGACGCTTCGAACCGGACAGCCGGCTTCAACTGATAAATCACCTTCACAACCTCGCTCAGGCCATTCACGCTCTGTTCGTAGCTCAACGTTGCCTTGGATGACAAACGCTTGCCTACGCTGACCACCGTGCTGGCAACGTCCTCGCCCGTGCCGGAGCGGACATCGAACGTGTCTATGCCCAGTCGCTGAGCGATATCGCGTTGCAGGCTGGATGACTGTCCTTGCGACAGCAGCGCGCTGGCCGCAACCTGGAGCAGGCCGAACTGTTGTCCTCCGACTTTGGACAAGCCGTGGCCGAAGACCAGCCAGGAGAGTTTTTCCGCGTCCGGCATATCGGGCTTTGAGTAAAGCGTAACCCTGGGATTGCGGGCGGTACCGGCAACTTGGACGCCCGCCGTGATTTCCCCCGTTTCCCGGACGGCGAGCATGTCCAGACCGGGATTGTTCAGCGGACCGATGAAGCGCACCGTGCCGCGGCTGACTTTCAGCTTCTGCCCGTACGCGGAGTAGTCCCCTTCCACCACCTGAATCGCGCCGCTCGCCTGTAGGGGTTCCGGTGCCCTGGATTTGAACGTCAGCGCCCCAGCCAGCTTGCCATCCAGCCCATAGCCCTTAAACAGGAAGTCCTCGCCGAGATCAAGCGTCAGCGCCATATCGAGCGGGAATGCCAGGTTGCCCTTGGTCTTCTGGACAGGCGCGCCTTTGACTACAACGTCGCCCGAAAGGCGCGGCCGGGTTCCGCCCAGCTCCTCGATGCGGGCCCGGTCCACTTTCAGCTTTCCGCTCAGACCCAGACGTCGCTTCTGCAGAGTCAGATCAGCCGGCCCGCTCACCCACATGCGCGCGCCGGACCGCAGCAAGGCGGCGAAGTGCTCGAATTCCAGTTGCAGGTGCGCGTCATCGCGATCGAGATCCGCACTGCCGCTGAGCCTGATCTGGCCGTCCTGTCCCTTGATCACACCCTTGTTCACCTGAATCTTTCGGTCCTTGAGGGTGAGCGCCAACTCAC
>JBAWGM010000439.1:0-9960 GCA_049592895.1 Thiobacillaceae bacterium
GTGATAGAGACTGGGGTTCGGGTATAGGGTTGAAAAGCATATGCTGGGATTCCTGTCGAAACAACCGAATGGACCAAGAAAATTCGCAGAACTTGCCGGCAATTACCGAGCGTATGGTGTAGTGTAATAAGTACCGTTCGCAGTCACGTCCTCGCCATTTTGAATGGCGGCGTTCGCGTTGTCGTTAACGGTAAACCGCATCGGTTGCTCGTCCTCCCAATGGATTTCCCGGTTGCGAGCGAATCGTTATGCAGGCACTCACCTCTTGGCTAGGAGATTGACATGAATCTGTTCAAACACGCCCTGACGGCCGCTTCCGTAGCATTTGCCATGATCATGCCCGGCATCACGTCGGCCATGCCGACATTGGTCGCCTACGACACAGTCACCACCCCGATGGAGCAAATGCAGTTGCTGAGCGTCCGATTGCAGTGGCTGGAAGCGCAGAAGCGCGAACTGGAGTCCGAGATGTTGCGCCTGCAGGAAGCGCAGCGACGAAACGAGAGTGCGCCGGACATGCTGGGCATTAACCCATCACCGGGTCCGCAGGCCAACAACTGTTCCCGCCAGCGCCAGGAAGGCGGCCAGACGAGTGGATCGTGCGGGACGACCGACATGATGCAGGGGATGATGCAGACGATGGGGCAGATGATGCGGGCGTTCGTTAAGTAAGCCAAGATGGGGGAATACCTCCCCATTTCACCGAAGCGAATAGGGGGGGTCTCACCCGGCGACCTTCCCGTCGCAACCACGATCAGAACATCGCCAGCTACCTTACCGGTTCGAATACGAAGTCGAAATCGGCCTCCTTCCGGCGTTCATGTCCCGGCCACACCGCGTGTTGCCAAGGTGCGAAGGTCTGGTGAGGGGCGAACACCGGACGCTTTCGAGCAGCATGTTGATCGACCCTATAAAGGGTCGATAGCACCCGTTCCTGCCTTCAGGTAATTCAAGGACAATTACTCCGACTAACGTTGGGAGGAACCACCCTTGCCAAACGTATATAGAGTGCTTGCAGTCCTCTCGTTCAACTCATTGGGGACGGCTGCCGCAGGCGATATACCCGACCTTTTAGAGACACCTGGCCTTGCCAGGGCCAGGCTGTCAAAAGCCAAGATTTGCTCGATCAAATGGGGCAAAGATGAACGGCATGTCACCGCTGACATGAAGCCCATTCTGCAATAGGTATGGGTCACCATCTGCAGTGACGCCCAAGATGTGAGGGCTTATTCCGCCGCGATAAGAGCCCAGCAGACAATTGCGCTGCACACGGAACTCCAGCGGCCAAAGCCTTTGTAGATTTGAGCCGCCAACGTTGCTTGCTGTTTAATGGTCAGGCCATCCGCCTTGATCTGCGGGTCTGACACGTTCCGCACCGCAATCCAGCGCGGGGCACTCTGCCCCTTGCGATTGCAAACCAAGCCCAGAATGGCATCACCCATCTCCGAGACACTTCCCAGGCCCTGCAAGTGATAGTGGTCGTTTGATGTGTCGAACCCGAAGAAGTCCGTGGTGACAACCGATGACCCAAGGTTACCCGTAGCCATTCGGAAGATCTTCGGCATTCTGGTGTTGTCTTTCGGAAGTTGCGCCGCATTCGCCTTGAAGAGTGAACGCGCGCTTGGGAAGTGGGTCGCCTTTGGTGCAACGCTCTTGAAGCTTTCCGTTGCAAACGGCTGGCGCTTGAACTTGGAGACGCAGTCAAACCGTACGACGGGACTCACGACGATGTCGCCTACCTCGAAGTCCTTACCGATCCCACCTGCAGTGCCTGTCGTGATGACGAGCTTGGGCTTCACCTCCTCAATGATCTGGCTCCACACATCAATATTCGGTAGCTGCGGCCCGTCCTGGGACATGTGCGAGTCGGACTTGAACACGAGGACCTTCGTAGATCCAATCGTCGTTGTCCAGTAGGTTCCCAGCCTTTTCAGCTCTCGCGCTGGACAACCCGCGCGCATCTTCTTCGAAATCGACGAATAGTTGTGCTTATATGGCATGTAGTCATCGTGGGAGTCTTTGCCCGGTGTCAACACTCGGCTCAGTGCGTGACCCTCATCAACGGTCCAGGTGACGACAAGCACGTCGGCGGCAGGTAGCGCGCCCGAACGGAGGCCAGCCACGGATTTTGATGTCTTGGGAGCAAGCCCCTTGGGCCAGTTCAATTCGGTATAGCGCGACAGACCCGTTGACGTCGAGAACGCGAGAAATTTCAGCCCATGTGATGCATTCGAATCAAAGTCGATGATCTCACGCTGGAGATCTTCTGGGGCGGAGGTGCGGGCAGCACGCGAAAAAGCGAACGTGCTGCCCGGAATCACGGTAGTGAGCGGGTCGAATCCGAGGTTGCGTTCCACCCATTTCCTGTCAATAACCATCTTGACCTTCCTGGATCAAGGGCGCACGCCGCTCGTTGTGGTACCAACAGGGCGGGCGGCGGGACCTGGGAGTTCAGGTCTGGTACATGCATTGATACAGCTAGTCATGTTCTCCCTCCCCATCCATGCAAGCGTTTGTCCAAAGCGTCGTGCAACTCACGCATGTTGATGTTTGGAGTCTGCTCATGCCTAGCGAAATATTCGTACAAACCGTGAACGACTTCCCAATGGCATCGGTGAGGGTGAGTCCTTCTGCCTTTGCCACGTTGTTTATAGGACATCAGAAATAGCCCGCAAGGTTCCGGCGTGGTGTACCCCTGGCGTGCCCCTGGCGTGCCGTTACGCCGATGGCCTGATATTTTGATTCAGGCGGAAAACGTTCTTGGGATCGTATTTGTTCTTGACCGCCACCAACCGCTCATAGTTGTCGCGATAGGCCGCCTTAACCTGATCCTGCCCTTCGTCCATGATCATGTTGACGTACGCACCGCCGGCGGAATGGGGATGCAACGCCTGCCAGTAGTCGCGCGCCCATTGGATGGTTCGCTGGTCATTGGCGGGGTCGGGGTCGATTCCCACAATCACCTCTGCAAAACTGGCGTCGCGGAAGCTGAAAGCGGTGTCGTTCTTGCCGACCCGCTGCGCCGCGCCGTTGATCGGATAGATGTGCATGGTTGAAAGAGGAGTTGGCAGCGCCGAGCCGTGCTCGACATGCAGGGCGATCGCCTCGCTGCTCAGGTCTTTGAAGAAGTCGGCCTTCCAGTACCACCGCAAGCCGGGAGGGAGGAGCGGGTCGAAGAGGCTCTGCAATACCGGCCACGGGATGGGACCGGCGAAATCGATGGCGGGCGTGCCAAAGTCCTTGCGGATCGTTGCGAACCGTTGTTCCGCCTGGTCCATCGGGCCAGTGTCGCACCACACCACGACGCACATCTTCTTGAGGTGAAACTGTTCCGGGAACGGCGGCCCCGGCGGCACCATCACAAAGGCAAACCAGCCGTTGAGCTCGTCGGGCGCTCCCAGAATGAGGTCGCGCCAACGTGGCAGTATCTCGCCGGCGCGTTCCACCGGCCACATCATCGGCCCGCCGTACACCATGTTGACAGGGTGCAGGCGGAACTCGAACGAAGTCACGACGCCGAAGTTTCCGCCGCCGCCACGCAGCGCCCAGAACAGATCGGGATTCTCGGTGGCGCTTGCGGTCACGAACCGGCCGTCGGCAAGAACCACGTCCGCACCGATCAGATTGTCGATCGTCAAGCCGAATCGCCGCGAGAGGTAGCCGATGCCGCCCCCCAGCGTGAGGCCGCCCACGCCGGTGGTCGAGATGAAACCGCTCGGGGTGGCTAGACCGAAGGGGTGGGTGGCATGGTCGACATCACCCCACCGGCAGCCGCCTTGCACGTGCACGGTGCCGGCCGCCGGATCAACCTGGGTGCCTCTCATGCGTCCCAGGTCGATGACCAGGCCGTCATCCACTGTCCCCAGTCCGGGGCCGCTGTGGGTGCCGCCCCGAACTGCAATGAGCAGGCCCGCTTCGCGGCCGAAAGTGACTGCGGCGATGACGTCGGCCACGTCCACGCATTGCGCGATGAAGGCCGGATGCTTGTCGATCATTCCGTTGTAGACCTTGCGCGCGGCATCGTAGCCTTCGTCTCCCGGCCGGATCAGCGCACCGCGCAGGCCTGCCTTGAGTTTTTCGATGTTGGTTTCCAAAGTCATGACGTCCTCCTTGGATGTGTTGCTGGGCGTAAGTCCCAGGTTCATCGGAACGCTGCGCAAGATGGGAAGATGCGCCAAAGTGCCCACTTTGACCTTAGTCGCTGGCGCAAGGAAAACAACCACGAGAGCTGCCCCGCTTATATGAAGCGAACGCTTCGCCCAACCCAGGCTGGATCATTGCAAATCAGTCAGAAGCGATTCGCAACCTGACCGTGTCGCCAGGATTCCAGTTGCGGCCCGGAGAACAAGCCGAATCTACCGAGGCGGGCAGCGCACGATGGTTTCGCTGCAGCCTGGGGACGGCAGCCAACGCGCTGACTTTCAAGCCGATTTACCCGCAGCCGCCCGGCCCTCCAGCAGTGCGGCATGGGCTGCCGCCAGCCGGGCGATCGGCACGCGCGGGCCGGAGCAGGACACGTAACTCAGGCCGATGCGGTGACAGAAGCGGATGGAAGCGGGGTGGCCGCCGTGTTCGCCGCAGATGCCGACCTTCATGTCTGGCCTCGTGCCGCGGCCCCAGCCCACCGCCAGTTGCATGAGCTTGCCCACGCCTTTTACGTCCAGCACCTCGAAGGGGTTGTCCTGCAGGATTCTGCTCTGGTTGTACATGGGCAGAAATTTGTTCTCGGCGTCTTCGCGCGAGAACGAGAAGGTGGCCTGGGTCAGGTCGTTGGTGCCAAAGGAAAAGAACTCGGCCTCTTCGGCCAGGTTCTCGGCACGCATGCAGGCGCGCACCACTTCCAGCATGGAGCCGAACTTGAAGTCGAGCTTGACGCCATAAGCGGCTTCCACGTTGGTGCGAATTTCCTCGACCCATGACTTCACTCGCTTGAGCTCCTGGGCGGTGCATACCTGGGGCACCATGATCTCGGGATGCACCTCGATGCCGGCCTTCTGGCATTCGGCGGTGGCTTCCAGGATGGCGCGGATCTGCATGGTGTAGATCTCGGGGAAGGTGAGGCCCAGGCGCACACCCCGATGCCCCAGCATGGGGTTGACCTCGAACAGCGCACGCACCTTCTTGAGCATGGTCTCCTTTTTCAGGATGGCCTCGTCCACCAGGGCCGGGTCGGCGGACAGTTGCACCTGGGGATGAATGTCGCGCGTGCGGTAGATGAAATCCACTGCGTCATGCAGCACCTGCATGCCCCGCACCGTGTCGCGCAGGGTGTGCAGTTGCTCCAGCTCGTCGACCAACTGGTCGGCCGTGGGCAGGAATTCATGGATGGGCGGGTCGAGCAGGCGGATGGTGACCGGGCGCGGTGCCATGACCCTGAAGATGCCGGCGAAGTCCTCGCGCTGAATCGGCAGCAGCTTGTTGAGCGCCACCTGGCGGTCGGCCGGGGTCTCGGCGACGATCATTTCGACCACGATGGGCAGCCGCTCGACGGTGTTGAACATGCGCTCGGTGCGGCACAGGCCGATGCCCATGGCGCCGAATTTGATGGCGCGATCTGCGTCATGCGGGGTGTCGGCGTTGGCCATGACCTTCAGCCTGGCCATGCCGTCGGCCCAGGACAGCAGGGTCGCCAGCTCGGGCGTGAAGTCCGCCTCGATCATGGGCACTTCGCCCAGGTAGACGTTGCCGGTGGTGCCGTCGATGGTGATGAGCGCGCCCTCGCCGAATACCTGGTCGCCGACCACGGCCTGGCGGGTGTGCACGTCAACATGGATGCCTTCGGCGCCGGCCACGCAGGGCTTGCCCATGCCCCGGGCGACCACGGCGGCGTGCGAGGTCTTGCCGCCCCGGCTGGTGAGAATGCCCTGGCTGGCAAAGAACCCGTGGATGTCCTCCGGCTTGGTCTCTTCCCGCACCAGGATCACCCTTTCACCGGCCCGGCCCATCTTTTCGGCGCGGTCCGCGTCGAACACGGCAATGCCCGAGGCCGCGCCGGGTGAAGCGGGCAGGCCTTTGGCCACAGGCTTGGCCTTGGTCTTCGGGTCCAGGCGGGGGAACAGCAACTGTTCGAGTATCTCCGGCTGGATGCGCATCAGGGCCTGGGTCTTGTCGATGAGGCCTTCGTTGACCATCTCCACCGAGGTGCGCACCAGGGCGGCGGCGTTCATCTTGCCGTTGCGCGTCTGCAGGCAGTATAGGGTGCCCTTCTCGATGGTGTACTCGTAGTCCTGCACTTCCTTGTAGTGCGATTCCAGTTGGTTCCTCAGTTCCACCAGTTGGCGGTACAGGTCCGGCATTTCCTTTTCCAGTTCGGCCACCGGCTTGGGCGTGCGGATGCCGGCCACCACGTCTTCGCCCTGCGCATTGGTGAGGTACTCGCCGAACATGACGTTCTCGCCGGTACCGGGATCGCGGGTGAAGCCCACGCCGGTGGCCGAGTCGTCGCCCATGTTGCCGAACACCATGGCCACCACGTTGACCGCGGTGCCGTTGGCCATCTCCGGGGTGATCTTGAATTCGCGCCGGTAGTCGACCGCGCGCTTGCCAGACCACGAGTTGAACACTGCCTTGATGGCGATTTCCAGTTGCGCATAGGGGTCGGCGGGAAAAGGTTTGCCGGTGACCCGCTCCACCACATTGAGGAAGCGCTCGGCGATGTCGGCCAGGTGGGCAGCGGAAAGGCCAACGTCGTGCTTCACGCCGGCATCTGCCTTGACCGCATTGAACTCGGCGTCGAATTCCTCCTCCGGCACGCCCAGCGCTACCTTGCCGAACAACTGGATGAAGCGCCGGTAGGCGTCATAACCGAAACGCTCGTTGCCGGTCTGGGCGATCAGTCCCTGCAGGGTGTCGGGATTCAGCCCCAGGTTGAGTATGGTGTCCATCATGCCGGGCATGGACATTGCGGAGCCGGAGCGCACCGAGACCAGCAGCGGGTTGTCGCGCCCGCCGAAAGACTTCCCAGAGGCCTTCTCCACCGCTGCCATGTGCAGCCGCACCAGTTCATTGACGCCGGCCGGCAGCCTGCGTTCCGGGTCGTCCAGATAGGCGAGGCAGGCTTCGGTCGTGATGACGAAGCCGGGGGGTACGTTCAGCCCGATCTGGGTCATCTCGCACAAGTTGGCGCCCTTGCCGCCAAGCAGTTTCTTGTTTCTGCCATCGCCTTCGGTAAAGGCATAGACCCATTTGTTCATAGTCTCTCCCGTCTCCAGTGGTCATTCATCATCAACTCGGCTCTATGTCAATGCGGTTCCATTTCACGCGCTGCGTGACTTGTGCCCCGTGAGGAACCTTACTCCGCTTGCAGCAATCCTGTGCCGGAAATTTGACCAGGCTGCATCCACTGTCGTCATGAATCCGCGCGGAAATTCGTGGGCACGCAGGTTGTCGCGCTTACCGCAACTGTCGCCGAACATATGGTGCGCGCTGTCGCTGGGGCGCACGCGGGCCATGAGCGCCTGTCCCGGCCGCAGTTGGGGGGAAACAGGACGCTCGACAACAGCCGGCGATAGTCGCTTGCGGGTCGATTTGAGCACGTCGGCATGCGCAGTGAACGCATTTCAAGCACGCAGTTTGAATAAGCCCTTGCGCTACAGCAGTCCGGCGCGACGCAGGCGGGCGCGCATATCGGCGACTTCTTCCAGCAGGTCGGCCACCAGTGCGGCGAGTTCCGGATCAGCTTCGAAGTCGCGCTCCAGTTGGCGCATGCGCCGCGCCCGCGCGAGGTCGGCGCTGGAGAAGCGCCATACGCCGGCCACGCTCTCGGCATGGGGAAACAGGCCCTCTTTGACATGAATTAGCAGCCACTCCGGCTCAACCGTGCAGGCCAACGCCAGTTGCTCCAGGGTCAGCCACGAGTCTTCCATCAGGCTGCCGATCAATACCTCGTCGTCTGGCATGGTTTAGTCCCTCCCCGGTTGGCGCGGATCGAAAGCGAGCTCGCGCGCCATGGTTTCATACAGTTCTCGCCCCTTCGGCGTATCGGCCGGCGGCAATACCACCCGGAGATCGAGCAACAAATCGCCCGGCGGATTACCCGGTATGCCCTTGCCGCGCACGCGCAGTTGGCGGCCGCTCTGGGCGCCCTGCGGGATGCGCACCTTGAGCGGGCCTTCAGGCAGATCCACTGCCACGATGGCGCCCAGTGCCGCCTCCCAGGGAGCAACCGGCAAGGTGAGATGCAGGTCCCGTCCGTCCGCGCGCAGGCGGGCATGCGGCTTGAAATGCACCTCCAGCATCAGGTCGCCCGCCGGGCCGCCGCCCATGCCCGGCGCCCCCTGGCCGGCCAGCCGTATGATCTGGCCCTCACGCACCCCCAGAGGAATTTTCACGTTGAGCGTGCGCGTCTTGAGCGTAACCCGGCCCTGGGCATCCACTTCAGGCACGCGCAGGGAGATCTGGCGGGTGGCGCCATGGAAGGCATCTTCCAGCTCCAAAAGCACCTTGGCGTGGTGATCCTCGCCCTGTGCCCGGAAGTCACCGCCGTGAGCCCGGAAGCCACCGCGCCCCCCGCCCATGCGGCCGAACAGTTCGGCAAAGAAATCGCTGAATCCGCTGGCCTCGTTGGGCGAAAAGCCCTGGCCAGAGAACTCGAAGCCGGCGTCCCAGTCGGGCGGCGGGTGGAAGTCCTGACCGGGCTGAAAGCCTTGCCCGAGCTGGTCGTAGGCAGCGCGTTTTTCCGGATCCGAAAGCACGGCGTAGGCCTCGTTCACTTCCTGCATACGCAGTTCCGCGTTGGGCTCCTTGGAAACATCCGGGTGGTACTTGCGCGCGAGCTTGCGGAACGCTTTCTTGATATTCTCTGCCGTGGCGTCACGCGCTACGCCCAGGGTCTGGTAGTAATCCTTGAATTGCATTCGGTTTCCCTCGGGTTGCCTGATTTCCGGGGTTGGACTGCGGCGTGCCTAGAATAAAGGCCATTCAGGCCCACAGCAAGGTATTGAAAACGCCGCGACAGGACCCACATTCGCTAGCAAGGGCGTCAAGGTGAGGCCCCCGCGTCAACACTGATGGAGGACACATGATGTATCGATCCCTGTTTCCCCGCGACATGTTCGCTGAATTGGACCGCCTGCAACGCGAGATGCAGCAGGCTTTTGAGATTTCCCCCAGCATCCGGGGTCTGGCCCGCGGCAGCTTCCCGGCGATGAACGTGGGCAGCACGCCGCGTTCGGTTGAGATTTATGCGTTTGCCCCCGGCGTCGAGCCGGCCAGCATCGATGTGCAACTGGAGAGAGGCGTGCTCACCATTGCCGGGGAGCGCAAGCCTGCCCTTCCGGCCAAGGACGAAAAGTCCACGGTGCATATCGATGAGCGTTTCACCGGCCGCTTCCGGCGCGTGGTGACACTGCCGGACGACGTGGATTCCAATGCCGTACAAGCCAAGTATCGTGACGGCGTGCTGCACATCAGCATCCAGCGCCGCGAAAATGCGCAGCCGCGCCGTATCAGCATCGAGTAAGGAGAATCAGACCATGAGCGAAAACCGACCCAATGAAGTTCGCCAGGATACCCGTGTAGCCAAACAGGCAGACACCGTGCGCAATGAGGCGGCCCTGATGCCGCCGGTGGACGTGTTCGAGGATGCCTCCGGCATCACCCTGTATGCCGATCTGCCGGGCGTTTCCAAGGACAAGCTCGCGTTGCACGTGGACGCCGATATCCTGACCATCGAGGGCGAAGTCAGCCTGGACATGGTGGAAGACATGGAAGCCACCCATAGCGAGGTAAGCCTGCCGCATTACCGGCGGGTGTTCACCTTGTCCAAGGAACTGGATATGGAAAAGGTCAACGCCGAGTTCAACAACGGGGTGCTCAAGCTGCGCATTCCCAAGGCCGAACACGCGCAGCCGCGCCGCATCGAGGTCAAGGTGGGTTGATCGCCGAGATTTCGTGCTTGTGAACTTGACCTGTGGGGCTGATTTCCTGACTGACAATGCAGGGCGGGGCGCGGGCCGGTGG
>JBAWGM010000440.1:0-7695 GCA_049592895.1 Thiobacillaceae bacterium
GGCCACGGCAGCCATCACGGCCAGTGCGACAGAACTGAGCAGGGTGAAGCTGCCGCGAACGGCTGCACGCCTTCTTCTTGACATGATGCGCAAATATCCAGCCAGGCCAGGGCGTGGCGCGTTGCTGCAACACGCCCCACGATCCTAACGCATCATCATCATCTTCATCATGTCTTGCAGCATGTCGATGCGTTTTTCCAGCGACTGGAGGCGCGCCGCTGTGGCGTCATCTTTCATGCCACCCATCATGCCCATTCCTCCCATGCCACGCATTCCTCCCATTCCTCCCATGCCGCCCATGCGTCCCATGCGTCCCATGCCGCCCATACCGCCGCCTTTGCCACCACGCTCGCGGGCATCGTCCATCTTCATTTCTTCACAGGGGCAGTACTCGTGCCGCTTGTGCATGCCGCGCATGTGGTCCATGTCACAGTCCTTTCTCCCCATCATTCCCATGCCGCGCCCCATGCCCATGCCACCCATGCCCATGCCACCCATGCCACCTCCGGCCATTACTGCGCCGCCTAAACCCAGCTTAGTGTGGGCCAGCATCATGTTGTCATGTTGGGCGCTCATGTAATCCTGCATGAGTTTCTTCCGTTCCGCCGGATCCTTGGTCTCTTTCATTTGGGCCAGCGCCTGATGCATCTTGTCCAGATTCGCGTCCATCTCTTGCAGCGAATCCGCAGCGACATCGTCGGCAGGCATCGGCGCTTCGGCAGGCATGGGCATCGACATGGGCATGTCGGGAGGCGCCGAAGCCGCGGCAGGTGCGGCAGGTGCGGCATTCGTGTCGGCATTGGGTGCATCCGCCCAGGCTGTGGCCGCCAATAGCATGCTCACGGCAAAGACAATCGGTTTGAGGTTCATGGTGCTCTCCTTTGTATACGGTCGATGGGGTGACAGGCCAGGCCTGCCGGATTAATCCCTTTTCAGGGGGCTTTGGTTTCCAGATGGGTGACGGTCAAGGCACCCTTGATGCGATCAGCCACGAAGCGCACTGAGTCGCCGGGCTTGACCCGTTTCAGCATCGCCGGGTCGCTGACGCGGAATGTCATGGTCATGGCGGGCATGCCCAGTTTGTACAGTTCGCCGTGGCGAATGGTGATCTTGCCGGCGGCCTTGTCCACCTTGCGGATCACGCCTTCGCTCATCGGCATGTTCTGCGTTGCCTGGGCAGCGTGTTCCTGAGAACCCGCCCATACGGGCAAGCCGGCTCCGCCCAGCAGAAGCGCAATCAGGATCATTCGTACGTTCATCGTGTCTCTCCTTAAGTGTTTATAGTCCCCGAAACCCCAAGCGGGGTTCCCAGACTGAGCAATTTTCGCAGAGGTGTTCCATGTGGCATCCGGTTTTCGCGCCTGCATCGTCTGTGAGTCCGCATCCGGGCCGGGCTTCCGTTCGACGGCGGGCGCCTCGCCGGTCCATTCGCAGGCCATGCTTCCGGCCGGCTGCGCTTAACTCCATGCCGCGGCATGGCGCTCCGGCACGTGAGACGGCGCGGGATCGGGGAGGACATTCGTGGCCGGAACTGGAGTGGGACGCGGGATAGCAGTGGGTCGAGGCATACGCGCGCTGGATCTGAAATGCCCCGTGGCAATGCTGGAGGCGTGCGATGGCAATGGCGTCAACTCCAGTGGTCAATTGGCCCAATTGGGCGCTCTGTTGGATGGGCGAGCTACCCATGTCGGCATTCTAGAGGTTTCGCCGCTGGACAAGAGAAATAAGATAAATTAGGATGGGCAAGTCTTTATTCTGACGCAGCCTGCCAGACCTGCTGCGAAACGCCGAAATGCCATGGATCTGCCGCTCTTAGCCAAATATAGCCAGCCGGGGCCGCGCTATACGTCCTATCCGCCTGCACCGCATTTCAGCGAAACGTTTGGCCCGGCCTACTGGCAGGATGAACTGATTCAGAGCCAGGATTCGAGCCGGCCTATCTCCCTGTACATCCATATCCCGTTTTGCGACACGCTTTGTTATTACTGCGGTTGCAATATGGTGGCAACCGGCAACTACGCCAAAGCGGACCAGTATCTGGCATACCTGATCGCGGAAATCGACCGGGTGGCCGCCCTGACCTACATTGATCGCGAAGTAGTGCAGATGCACTGGGGCGGAGGCACACCTACTTACCTGCATCCCACCGACATTCGCGGGCTGGCCGCCCATATACGCAAGCGGTTCAGGTTCGCCCCCGATGCGGAAGTGGCGGTAGAGGTGGATCCCCGCGGCCTGACCCGCGAGCATGTGATTGCCTTGCGCGAAAGCGGCTTCAACCGCGCAAGCCTGGGCGTGCAGGATCTGGATGAAACCGTGCAGAAGGCGGTAAACCGGGTGCAGCCTCTGGCGCTGATCGAAGAAGTCTATGACTGGTTCCGGGCGGAAGGCTTTGCCAGTATCAACCTGGATCTGATGACCGGCCTGCCTCATCAAACCGTGGACAGCTACCTGCGCACGCTGGCCGAGATTGTCCGGCTCAACCCGGACCGGTTGGCGGTGTTCGGCTATGCGCATGTGCCGTGGCTGAAGAAGCACCAGAAACTGATCCTCGAGCCGGATCTGCCAGATTTCGAATCGCGCATGAGCATGCAGGAATTGATTCTCGAAACTCTGGAAGGCGCGGGTTTTGTGCACATCGGCATGGATCACTTTGCCAAGCCTGAGGACTCCCTGGTGCAGGCCCAGCGCAACCGGACCTTGTGGCGCAACTTCCAGGGCTACACGACCCATCGGCATGCGGATATTTATGCGTTTGGCGTTTCGGCAATCAGCCAGACGGAATCGGTATATGCCCAGAACGAAAAGCGTCTGGTGGCGTACCAGCAAAAGATCGATCGCGGCGACCTGGCTACGGAAAAAGGCTATCGCCTGAGCCGGGACGACCGCATTCGGCGCGACGTGATTACCGAATTGATGTGCGATCTCGAACTGAACATGGCGAAAGTTGCGCAGCGCTGGCGCATCGAATTTGACACTTATTTCGCCGACGGTATGAAGGCCCTTGCGCCGCTTGCCCAGGACGGGCTGGTGCAGGTGGGCGATGGCCTCATTCGGGTAACCGCACTGGGCCGTCTGTTCCTGCGCAATATCGCCATGTGCTTCGACGTCTATCTGCAGCGCAAAAGTGGAAAGGAACAGCCGCGCTATTCAAAAACCGTTTGACGGTCAGGGGCCAGAGGCCAGGATTCAGGATTCAGGGAAATACGCGGGCGCAGCCCGCACCAACCCTGACCCCTGACCCCTGATCAGCGGACAACTCCGGCCATGACTGCGTTTTCCTCCTTGGCCAGGTTGTACAGCGCGGTCGCGACTTCGCCTTTGGCCATTTGCGCAGTCAGGGCGGTGTTGTAACGCATCACATATATCCTGCCATCCATTCCCTGATACACGCTGTAGCGGCAATTGACTCCCACCGGCGCTATCCTGGCCGCCTGCTCCGCCTTCAACACGGCTTCCACCTGGGCCTGGGGACACATGCTCAAAACCATCATCGGTTTGGCTTCCTTGTGGCCCGCTTTGCGCATGGCATCCTGGGCATCAAATACTTGGGCAAGTTTCCAGCCGCGGGCCTGGGCATTCCTTTGCAATGCCGCCACGGTTGCATCAAATCCCAGTCTGCTGGGTCTTTCCAGCATCATGGCCTGCAGGAGTTTGCTCTGGGCCGCGGCCAGTTTCGCCGCGTCAGCCTGCACCTCTCTTGGGGTTGGCGTCCCCTGGGCCTGGGCCTGAAGGCTGAAACAAAGTGCTAAAACTAACGCCACGGAATATCGTTTCATAAGGTTCACCCCTTTCAAGGTTGTTGAAGCCTCCGGTTCAAAGAGAACTCGCTTGGCTGAATTTATTAGATTTATGAGTGATCGTGATCGCCGCGGACTGGGCCGCCGATCAGCTTGTAATACGTGCCGCAATAGGGGCAAAGCGCTTCGCCGGTTTTTTCAATCGGCATATAAACCCGGGGATGGGCATTCCAGGAAGAGTCCTGAGGCAGCGGGCAATGCAGGGGCAGGTCGCTGCTTTTCAGTTCCACGACGCGCTGCGTATGAATGCCATTGTGTTGCTCGGCCATTGCATGTGTTCCTGTCATGCGACGTAGGTCAGCCATTCCGCATGAGCGGCATCTTTGCCGGTCACGCAGGCGAAATAGCGCTTCTGCAAACGCGCCGTGACGGGGCCGCGGTCGCCGTTGCCAATCGCCCGGTTGTCCAGTTCCCGGATCGGAGTGACTTCGGCGGCGGTACCCGTAAAGAAGGCTTCATCGGCTGAATACACTTCATCCCGGGTGATGCGTTTCTCTATCACTTGCAAACCCTCTTCTGCGGCCAGTTGGACTATGGTATCCCGAGTGATGCCTTCGAGTGCGGAGGTCAGGTCCGGAGTGTAGAGCTTGCCCTTGCGCACGATGAAGATATTTTCCCCCGAGCCTTCGGCCACAAAACCGTCCACATCCAGCAGCAGGGCCTCCTGATAGCCATCCTGTTCCGCTTCACGGTGGGCGAGTATCGAATTCATGTAGTTGCCGTTGGCCTTGGCCTTGCACATGGTGATGTTGACGTGGTGCCGGCTGAACGACGAGGTCTTCACCCGGATGCCGTGGTCGAGCGCTTCCTGGCCCAGATAGGCGCCCCATTGCCAGGCAGCGACAATGACGTGGGTGGACAGGGTCTTGGCGGAAATGCCCATGGCTTCCGCGCCATAGAACGCCATCGGGCGTATGTAGGCGGATACGAGCTTGTTCTCACGCACGGCTGCACGCTGGGCCTGGTTCAGGTGCTCCTTGGTATGGGGCATGTTCATGCCCAGAATATGGGCCGAACTAAACAGCCGGTCGGTATGCTCCTGCAAGCGGAATATGGCCGTGCCTTTGTCGGTTTGGTAGGCCCGCACGCCCTCGAATACCCCCATGCCGTAATGCAGGGTGTGGGTCAGCACATGGGTGGTGGCATCGCGCCAGTTCACCATCTTGCCGTCATACCAGATCAGGCCATCACGATCGGCCATGGACATAATAAAAGCTCCGCAAAATCACTGATTATGCGCATTTTACCGTAAGGCGGCCCGTGAAAGATCCAATCAGCGGTCCCACGGTTAAACTTGCGCAATGCAAAAAATTGTCGCAGCCGTTTTGCTATGGGTGGTGCCGCTTTCCGGACAGGCGTTCTTCCGTGTGGCGCCACCGCCTTTCGATTACTACACCCTGTCCTTGTCGCTGGCGCCGGCTTATTGCGAGGAAAATCCGGGCCGGGCGAGGCATTCGCGCGAGTGCGGGCAATTGACTGACGCAGGCTTTCGCGCCCAGCCCCTGACCCTGCATGGCTTGTGGCCGAGCCGGCTGGATCGTCATCACCCGGCTTGGTGCGGCAAGGATAACCGCGAAGGTGGTGGATTTTGCGGCAAGGATGCCGTTCCGCTGTCAGCTCCTGTGCGCCAGCGTTTGGGGCGCGTCATGCCGGGGACGGCAGACTGCCTCGAGCGGTATGAGTGGTGGAAGCATGGAAGCTGTTCGGGCCTTGGTGCGGATGCTTTTTTCGACCGGGCAATCGAACTCGTGGCGCGCGCCAACCGGGCGTTGGGTGGACAGCTTGCCGCTGCAAGCGGCAGTGAAATTCCACTGGCCCAACTGCGGGCAAGCCTGAGCCACGCTGATCCCCAACTGACCGAGGCAACGGTATTCGATTGCCGGACCCCGCGCGGCGGCGGCCGACCCATGTTGAGCGAAATTCGCATGTATTTTGCAAGAGACCCGGTCACCGGCGGTCCGGGCAAGCCCTTGCCGTTTCGCGTTGCAGGCGCGCGGCATTACAACTCCGGCTGTCCCGCAGGCCGGGCTTATATCGATGGTCCCTGAGTTGTCGCATTTGGAAAGACACAGAAGATGAAACCTGCCCGGTGGCTGCTTTGCCTGTTCTGTATCGATCTATATGGAGTCGGCTACGCAAGCGGGGCGATGGATCCCTGCAACGAAGCTCTGACGCGATTCGATTACCCGGCCGCGATGGCTGCGGCCCGTCAGGCGCTGGGCGCAAATTCCCAGGACGGCGGCCAGCTTGTCTGTCTGGCCCGTTCCCAGTATGAGTCCGGCGATTTCCGTTCGGCCTTGGTCAGCCTTCAGGCAGCCGGTGCCACGCGACTGACTCCCCGCCAAAGGGTGTTGCTGCAAAACTGGCTGGGCGTCACCCTGCGCCGCCTGGGACGCGCGCAGGAAGCCTGGCAGGCCCAGCAGGCTGGGTTGAATCTGGCGCGGCAGATCAACGATACGCCGGGCCTCGCCACCGCCCTGCACAACACGGCCGGGATGCTTTATGACCGGGGCTATGCGGGGCCTGCGATACAAACCTATCTCGCGTCGCTGGCCATCAACCCAGATGCGCCTGAACGCTCCGCATCGCACAACAATATCGGGCTGATATTGCAAAGCCAGGGTGACTGGCAGGGCGCAGAACGGGAGCTAAACGAGGCGATACGCATCAACCGGGAAGGTGGGCATTTTCACCACCTGGGCAAGCACCTGATGAATCTGGCCAACCTGCGCCGGCTGCAAGGGCGGTTCGACGAAGCGAATGCGTTACTGAAAGAAGGGCAAGCGTTGGAGATGAAAGCCGGCGACCGCTTTTGGCTGGCTGTGGCGCACCGTTACCAGGGCTGGCTGGCACGCGATCGGGGCGACATTCCGCTGGCGCTGTCCGAACTGGGGCGGGCGCAGGCACTGTATCTCGAAGCGGGTGCACCGGTGGAGGCCAACCAAACCGAAGAGGAATCCGCGCAGTTGCAAGCCGGCACGTTCCACGAGTCGTGCGGGATGAACGGCTGCGGAACGGCGCCGCCATCCATCCTGTCAGGGCTTGCACGCCTTATGGAACCCCACCGTTCCTGCCAGAACGGAGCGGCCTTTCACTCCGGAATAGCCCAGTTCGGTGAGCAGCCGGGAAAACTCATCAACCGAGTAGAACAGGCGGATGGCATCGACGAAATAGCGTCGGCATTTCTTTGCCGCGTCATTGCTGCCGAAGGCGCGGGCGATGGTGGTCACGCAGGCGGTGAGGTAAAGGCAGTAAATATTTTCGACCAGCTTGTTGGCAGGCCGCAGCATGTCGCAGTGGTAGAAGTGGCCGCCGGGCTTGAGCACACGTTTGATTTCGGAGGCCACGTCAATCACGCGCAGGTGGCGCGTTGCCCATTGCAGGGTCACCACATCGAAGTGATTGTCCGGAAAAGGCAGCCGGTGGACGTCGCAGATGTGGGACTTGATGTTGAACCCGAGACCTTGGGCCCGGGTTTGTCCGACCTCCTGCATGGCCGCACTGCGGTCGGCCGCACAGACATCGAGATCCGGCTGCTTTTGCAGCAGGCCAATGCCGATTGCATTGGTCCCCGCGCAGACGTCGAGCACCCTCTGCCCGGGCCGAACTTCGATGGTGGACACAAAGCGATCGCGCAGTCTGTCGATAAGGCCTAATGTTGCGAAGACGTTGGCCCGGTCATAGTAAGGCGCAACGTCGGCAAACACATCGTTGATATCGTTGGCCCATACCGATTCGAACGCACTCTCGCGGACGGATTCCTTCAACACGTAGCTGCTATTCAATTTTTCCTTCCTTCAACAGAATCAATAAATCTGCCCGATGAATTATCAGAGCATGCGCTGCGACGCAGTTGAACAAGATCGGACAGGCAGGGTCCTCCGCAGCATCGACG
>JBAWGM010000441.1:0-2315 GCA_049592895.1 Thiobacillaceae bacterium
CCACATTGCTGATTGGCATGTTTGGTCCGATGCGTTGCCAGTTGGAATGGCAGAAACGACGGGGGCAGAAGCGATTCAATTGCCTCTGGTCACCGTCATCCTTCCCGATCAATAATGACTTGGCCACGCCTCCAGTGCCTGTCGGCACCGGCCTACAACGCGGATATCCTTTTGCGGACAAGACGGCGCGCGTTCTTCCCATGGAGTGGTTCGCGCGCCCTGGGTAGGATCCGGGTGACAATGTCACTGCGACCCGTGATTTTCAACGTCTCTTCGGAGGACTCTCATGGACCCGAATTCCCTCGGCAGGAACGCCCAGAACATGGTCGACGAAATCCAGAACAGCGAAGCGGCCGAGCGCGCGCGCTTTTCGCTGGAACATTCAAAGGCAGGCGCGCAGCACATTGCGACGCGCGGCAAAGCTGCAATCCGCAGTGGATTGGCACGCGCCGGTCAAGGTTTCGACCTTACGACCGACCGTGCGGCAAACTACGTGCAGGCACGGCCTTTCAAGGCCCTGCTTTGGGCGACCGCGGCGGGCGCTGCGATTGCGCTCGTGGCAGGCGCGCTGAGCACACGTGGTAATCGCCGCGTACGCGACTGAACGCTGGAGCGGATCCCGGGGCTCGCTTGCCACGCAAGCCTTGATGTTGGCCGAGGCGAACAACATTCCCTCGCATCCGCAGACTGGCCGCAAGTGTCTGCCGCCCATGAAACACGGCTCTCGATACGTATTGGCGGTGGCGCTGGTCGCGATTGCGGCCTGTTCCACCCTACCCGACGCGCCCCAGTCAACGAGCGCCGTCACCCATCCTGTTGAATTTGCCAGCGCGCAGGGCGAGGTTTCCCGGGCCAGGAGCAACGCAATTTTGCGCGGGCTCAGCGCCGAGGCGGGCAAGATCGATAGCCTGCGAAGCCATCTCGCGCAGGAACAGGCCATCAACCATGGAAGCCCACTGGTGCTCGGCAACCGGCTGGAACTGCTGCAGGACGGTCCTGCCACGTATAAAGCAATGTTCGCCGCGATCCGGGGAGCGCGCGACCATATCAATCTTGAAACCTACATCTTCGAGAGCGGCAAAATCGGCGACGAATTCGCTGCGCTATTGCTGGCCAAGCAGGCCGCAGGCGTGCAGGTCAACCTTATTTACGACAGCGTCGGGTCTATCGGCACGCCCAAGGCGTTTTTCGAGAAATTGAGCGCCGCCGGGATCCGGGTTCTTGAGTTTAATCCGATTAATCCGACCAAACTGAGCGGAAATGAATGGCTGCTTAACAACCGCGATCACCGTAAGCTGCTGTTGATCGACGGGCGCACGGCGTTTGTGGGCGGCATCAATATCAGCGCCTCCTATTCGCGCGGCTCCTCGCGCCAGCCTTTCAGGAAGGAGTCCACGCGTGCCAGCCGCGGCTGGCGCGATACCCAGCTGGAAATCGAAGGCCCCGTGGTTGCGGAGTTCCAGCGGCTTTTTCTCGATACCTGGGCGCGCCAGAACGGGCCGCCGCTGTCCGGCCGGCATTACTTTCCCCAGCTCGGGCATCAGGGAGACGAAATCGTGCGCGCTGTCGCGAGCACGGCCGACGCGCCCGACAGTCCCATCTATTTGACCTTGCTGTCTGCCATTGGCAGCGCTGAACAGTCCATACATCTGACCAACGCCTATTTCGCGCCCGACCCGCAACTGCTTAAGGCGCTGACCGACGCAGCGCAGCGAGGCGTGGACGTGCAAATGATCCTGCCCGGCAAGACCGATTCCTGGGCGGTGTTTCAGGCTGGGCGTTCGCATTACGCGGAACTGCTGCGGGCCGGAATTCACCTCTACGAGCGACGCGACACCGTGTTGCATTCCAAGACCGCAACCATAGACGGCGTGTGGTCGACCGTAGGCTCCACCAACCTTGACTGGCGCAGCTTTCTGCACAACGACGAAGTTAATGCCGTGATTCTGGGACACGATTTCGCACGGCAGATGGAGGCGATGTTTGCCAAAGACCTGGCAGCCTCCGCGGCTATAGACCCCCAGCAATGGAAGCGACGTTCAGTGTTGCTGAAAATCCAGGAACAGCTGGCGCGCTTGTTTGAATACTGGCTATGAAACGGCGTTCCAAGCGCAAGGCGGGCGGTGACTCGGACAGCGTGGGCCAATTTGCAAATTCCGTAAACTGCTCTATTGAGCTCCACGGGCAGCTAGCCCATCTTTCTCAACTCGCTGCTGGTTACCGCTGATTTTGGCCGTGTGCAGCACGCAAGTGGCTGATGTGTAATGAGGCGATTTCGGGAAGTGCTTGTGGTGGAGACCTTGGTGCTTGGCAGG
>JBAWGM010000442.1:0-1866 GCA_049592895.1 Thiobacillaceae bacterium
GTCATTGTCTGGTGCAGTCGTGAGGAACCGATAGAGCTTTCGGCATGAGGCATCAAAGGCGTTTTGCTCCTGCTCGGTGATTCGTGGCCAGATGAGCGGGCCACCATCTTCTTCCAGTAGCTCGAAGGTCACGTTCTCGACAGGCAGGTTACAAAGGTGCGGATCATCTTGGCGGCGTCGGATCACCTCGCCACCCAGCATCCACAAATGGTCGCGATGGTGGCGCAATGTACTGGTGGCGAGTTTCTTTGCTAACAGGTGCAGCAGGAAGGGTTTAAAGAACTCGACGATTCGGCGTCCCGGGGCGAGATCGCCTTCCTCATATGACCAACGTTTTGGCCAGTCCTCAATATCAGGACAGTAATCGAGAAGTGCGGAAGGGGCATCCTTGTCGGCGACAATCGCAACCTTAGCCACCTTCGGTTTTATGCCACTCATGTTACTCACCCGTCTGCTCAATGCGTGTCATCATTTTCCCGGCTTTGTCTATGTGGGTGCTCGATTGTGTGAGGACACCCAAGCAATCGAGATCGACGTTCGTCCCAGGCTGGGCTCCAAGCCGTGCTGTTCCGGATGCGGACAACCCGCTTCATGCTATGACCACCGCAGGTGTCGTCGGTTTGAATTCATCCCGATCTGGGGCTTTGCCGTGTTCCTACTGTACTGCATGCGGCGGGTTGATTGCCAGCGCTGCGGGGTCACCGTCGAAGAGGTGCCATGGGGCACAGGCAAGCACACGCTGTGCAAAGTCTACATGTTGTATCTGGCTCACTGGGCACGAAAGCTGTCATGGAAGGAAACCGCGCAGAGTTTTCATACCAGTTGGGAGAAGGTCGTTCAGTCGGTGGAGTACCTGGTGCAGTGGGGACTGGAGCATCGTGAACTGGGTGCGATCCGCGCGATTGGCGTCGATGAAATCCAGTATGGAAAGGGACACCAGTATCTGACGCTGGTCTATCAGATTGAGGCCGGCTGCGTCCGGTTGCTGTGGGTTGGCAAGGAGCGTACCCAGGAAAGTTTTGAGAAGTTCTTCAGCCTGATTGGCAAGGAGCTGGCAGAGAAGATTGAATTCGTTTGCTCCGACATGTGGAAGCCTTATCTGACGTTGATCGAGAAGCATTGCACGAACGCGCTGAATATCCTCGACCGATTCCACATCGTTGCCAAGCTGAATCTGGCGCTCGATGAGGTACGCGCATCCGAATCCAGACGTCTGGTGCAGGACGGCTACGAACCCGTGTTAAAGAAATCGCGCTGGTGTCTGCTCAAGCGCCGTACGAATCTGACCCAAACACAGCGGGTCAAGCTGCGCGATGTTCTTCGCTATAACTTGCAGAGCGTCCGTGCCTACCTTTTCAAGGAATATTTCCAGCAATTCTGGGACTACGATTCCCCCACTTGGGCCGGGAAGTTTCTCGATCAATGGTGTACGGAAGTCATGCGATCAAGGATTGAACCGCTGAAGAAATTCGTCCGCACCGTCCGCAACCATCGTGAACTTCTGCTCAACTATTTCCGTGCTCGAAAAGCATTCTCTAGCGGCATTGTCGAGGGTCTAAACAACAAAGCCAAAGTCACTATGAGAAAAGCTTACGGCTTTCGGACCTTCAAAATGCTGGAACTTGCGCTATATCATGTGCTTGGGAAATTACCAGAACCAACACTTACCCACTCATTTTACTGACGAGCCCTATTCATCAGCTTGTCATCTGCGAGTCGGCACAGTCACAAACCCACTGAAAGTACCAGTCCCATGTGTCGGTAAACTGCTTGAAAGCGTCTCCTGGGATGAGGTTTGAAACTTGAAAAGATGGATACTTGCCCACCTTTTCCACCGGCAAGCTGACATGTGGGATACGGTTAAGG
>JBAWGM010000443.1:0-1744 GCA_049592895.1 Thiobacillaceae bacterium
CCGCCCCCGCATCCAGACCGGCAATTCGATCCTCCACCGTATCACGTGCCGTCAGGATCAGCACCGGCACCGGGTTGCGCGCCAGACGCAGTTGCTTCAGCACCTCCAGTCCGGAGCGCCGCGGCAAGCCGAGATCAAGGACCACGGCCGCATAGGGCTCCGCTTCGATGGCGTGTCCGGCGGCGACCCCGTCCCTGACCCAATCCACGCTGAAGCCCTGCTGCCTGAGCCCCGCCTCGATGCCGTCACCCAGCAAGGGATCGTCTTCCACTACCAGCACACGCACGTTCTGAACACCTGAGCTTTCTGCTTCACTTCAATCGTCAGCATCCTGGCGCTTGTCTGCGCCGCCCTGCAGAGCCACACTGGGTCCCGCGGCCCCCGGATCGATTTTCCCATTAGACCAAAAACCCCAGAAACCGGCCAGCAGCGTGAGCAGCATCAGCGCCGGGACCAGGCGCTTCTTGCGTATCCCGTCACCCGGCTGGCCGTTCTTATAGCCGGTCACCATGGCACGCGCCAGGTTCTCACGGTGGATCAGACTGCCCGCTACAACGCCCACTATATGGATGCCGGCCATGGCGAGCATCAGGCTGGCAAGGATCTCGTGGCCTTCCTCCAGCCATTCGCCGCCGAGCTCGTTATAGGTCATCCAGCCGGAAATACCGGTAGCGAGCCCCAGCAGCAGCAGCAGCAGGATGGCGATAGCCCCTGCGGGGTTGTGTCCGACATGATGCTCGGGCTGCCTGGAAAAAAGCGATTTCAGATAGCGTATCGCCGCGGAAGGAGCGCGGACAAATTCGGCGAAGCGGGCATAACGGGTGCCGACCAGTCCCCACACCAGGCGGAACGCGATCAGCCCCAGCAGGGTATATCCGAGCATGACGTGAACATCCCGGTAGCGCTCGCTTTCGGCGGTAAGCCATGCGCCTGCAAAGCTCAGTGCCAGCGACCAGTGAAACACACGGGTGGGAATATCCCAGACCAGAATGCGATTCTTCATTTGCTTACTCCTCTTGGAATGCGAAGCGAGCGCTCCGAATAATCTCCCCGCTCGGACGCCGTATGGCAGGCCGAGCAATTGGCAGCCGATTTCACTGCGGGGTTGCGCCAGGATTCGGGCCGCAACTCCTCGCCATGCTCGCGCACAAACCAACGTGTTTGACTGATGCGCAGCAAAGGTTTTCCGGCCGCCGACGTATCACGCCTGCCGGCATTGGCCTGCAGATAGCCCAGGATCTCTGACCGGGTGGTCGCGTCGAGGCTGGCATCCGTTCCAAAGTGCTTGTCCAGGCCGGCCATGACTGCACGCCAGGAGGCCGCCGACAGCAACTGGGGCGGGTAAACCACGTGGCAGGACCCGCATTCCTGCTGCAAGGCCCGGTTGTTGATGGTGAAGCGGTGCCCCTCGGCTTGTGCGGGAAAGCTGGCAAGGCCTGCGCCGGCCATCATCAGGCTGGCCAGGCAAGTGCGCCGGATATTTGTCCATGAATTCTTCATTTTCATTCCTCTAGTGAACCGTCATCAAATAGGCCAGCACGTCACCTCTTTCCTGTGCGGTACAGGCCCGACCCAGCACATCGTTGCAGTTGCGCTTGAACCATTTGTCGACCTTGGCGGCACGGGTAAAACGCGCGGGATTTACTGCCGGTGCCATCGGATCAATCACCTTGCTGGTAACCGCATGTCTTCCGGCAGCTGCAGGATTGCGGGTATGGCAGGAGGTGCAGCTCCACTCCTTGCC